>QHUE01000138.1 GCA_003221825.1 Gemmatimonadota bacterium | reverse complement strand
TTTGCGGCGCCGTCCTTCAACGCCGGCGTCCGGATGGAAGGGGGCGCGGAGGGAGATCGCATCGTGCTGCGCGGCCGTGACGACCAGGGCGACTCGCTGCGCTGGTCGTTCAACGACATCACGCCGAATTCGTTCACCTGGCGCGGCGAGACCTCGCACGACGGCGGCAAGACGTGGCGCATGGATGAACAACATCACATGACTCGTCGCCGCTCGAGCTAGCAAGGCTGGCTGCCCTTCAGTCGATTCTCGGTAGGCTCGTTCGACGCTTTATTAGGAGCCTATGGGAGAATCGATCACCGCAGCGGCGCCCAAGGCCGGCAAGCGCGAATGGATCGGATTGGCGGTCATCGCGCTGCCGTGCCTGCTGTACTCGATGGACCTGACAGTCCTGCACCTCGCCGTGCTGCGCCTTACCGCGGCGCTCGCGCCCAGCAGCGTGCAGCTGCTGTGGATCATCGACATCTACGGATTTCTGCTCGCCGGCTCGCTCATCACCATGGGCACGCTCGGTGACCGCATTGGCCGGCGCCGCCTGCTCCTGATCGGCGCCGCGTTCTTCGGCGCCGCGTCGATTCTCGCCGCGTTCTCGCGGACGCCCGAGATGCTGATCGTGTCGCGCGCCCTGCTGGGCATCGCCGGTGCGACGCTCGCCCCGTCGACGCTGTCCTTGATCCGCAACATGTTCCACGACCCGCGCGAGCGCACGACGGCGATCAGCGTCTGGATTATGGCTTTCTCAATCGGCGGCGCGATCGGGCCGCTGCTTGGCGGCGTTGTCCTGCAGTATTTCTGGTGGGGCGCGGTCTTCCTGATCAGCGTGCCCGTCATGATCCTGCTGCTCGCCGTGGGGCCGTTTCTCCTGCCGGAGTACCGGGATCCCAACGCCGGCACAGCCGACGTTCTGAGCGCCGCGCTCGCGAGCGCGGCGGTCCTGTCGATCATCTATGGGCTGAAGCTCATCGCGCAGGACGGCGTGAGTGTTGCGGCCGCCCTCAGTGTCGTGGCCGGTCTCGTGATCGGAACGGCGTTCGTGCGTCGCCAGAAACAGCTCGCCGATCCGCTCATCGATCTGCGGCTCTTCGGCATCCCGACGTTTCGCGCTTCGCTCGTGCTGTACGGTGGAGCGATCCTGCTGCTGTTCGGCGCCTTCCTCTTTCTGCCGCAATACCTCCAGCTCGTACTCGGACTGTCACCGCTCGTCGGGGGGCTCTGGACGCTGCCGTGGGCGTTGGGCTTTGTCTTCGGTTCACTCCTGACGCCGGCGCTCGCGCGGCGCGTTCGCCCGGCCGTCCTGATGTCGTGGGGGCTCGCCCTGTCGGCGGTCGGCTATTTCCTGCTCGCCGCAGTGGGCACCGGCACGGGCGGGCTCGCGCTGTTTGCGGTCGCGACGTTCGTGCTGACGTTCTTCGGATCGCCGCTCTTCACGCTGACCAACGATGTCATCATCGGCTCCGCGCCACCCGAGCGCGCGGGTGCCGCCTCCGGCATCTCGGAGACGTGCGCCGAGCTTGGCGGCGCGCTGGGCATCGCGTTCTTCGGCAGCATCGGCGTCGCGATCTATCGCGGGGTGCTCGGCGGTGCGTTGCCCACCGGACTGCCGGCGGACGTCACCCACGCCGCGCTGGCGACGCTGGGCGGGGCGGTCGTCGCCGCGCAGCAGCTCCCCGGCGACACGGGCGCGGCGCTGCTCGACACCGCCCGCGACGCGTTCGTGCGCGGCCTCGTGCTCTGTCAGATGATCAGCGGAATCGGAAGCCTGGCGCTCGCCGTCTTCGCGTGGGCGACGTTCCGCCGAGTCGCCACCTCGGCGCGGTAGGCTCGCGCACCCTCGAAGGGCTGAACGTCCGCGTGGAGCCCGTCACCAAACAGCTCGTGACGCGGGTCATCCTGAGCGCCGAAGGCGCGAAGGACCTGCTTGGATTACGTTTTCGGAACATGAAAACCTTCCTCGCCCTCCTGCTGCTCGGCGTCGCACCCACGCCGCTCGCGGCCCAGCACTTCCATCGGCTCCCCGCCACGCCGCGCACCGTCGCGTACGGCTACTACAGCGCCGCGGCGACGCCGGTGCTCCGCGTCGCGTCGGGCGACACCGTCGAGGTCGAGACGCTCATCACGAACCGCCCCGACCGCCTGGAAGCCGCGGGCGTCGCGCCGGCCGACGTGCAACAGTCGCTGCGTGACATCGTCACCCAGGTGACCGACAAGGGCCCCGGCGGACACATTCTCACGGGGCCCATCTTTGTCGAAGGAGCCGATTCGGGCGACGTGCTCGAGGTGCGGATTCTCAAGATCGATCTCGCCCTGCCGTACGGCTACAACGGCTGCAGCGGATTTCTCCCGACGAATTGCGACAGCACGCACCGCACGCGGATCATCCCGCTCGATCGCGGCCGCATGACCGCGCAATTCGCGCCGGACATCGTGATCCCGCTGCATCCCTTCTTCGGCAGCATGGGCGTGGCGCCGCCGCGCGATTCGGGCCGCGTCAGCTCGAACCCGCCCGGCATTCACGCCGGCAACATGGACAACAAGGAGCTCGTCGCGGGCACGACGCTGTTGATTCCGGTGCACACGGCGGGAGCCCTACTTGAGATCGGCGACGGCCACGCCGCGCAGGGCGACGGGGAGGTGGACCAGACCGCCATCGAAACCTCGCTTACCGGTCGCCTTCAGGTGATCGTCCGCAAGGACATCCATCTCGCCTGGCCCCGCGCCGAGACGCCGACGCACTTCATCGTGATGGGGATGGATAAGGATCTCACCAAGGCGACGCAGATCGCCGTCCAGAACGCCATCGATTTTATCGCGGGCTATCGCGGGTGGTCCAAGATGGAAGCTTATCGGCTCGTCAGCGTGGCGTGCGACGTCCGTGTCACCGAGCTCGTGGATGGCAACGTGGGTGTACACGTCATGATTCCGAAATCGATCGTGAGGAAATGATTCATGTTCGACGACCGCCGCAGTTGCCTCTTGACCGGCCGACCGCCGCAATTGTTTGTTCTCCTCGCCGCTCTCGCGATTCCCGCAGCCCTGCCGGCGCAGGCCGACTCCACGGGTCCCGATCCCATTGCCCAACTCGTCGCGCGCCTCGACCTGGAGCGCTACAAGGCCACGATCAAAGGACTCACCAACTTCGGCGACCGGCGCCAGGGCACGGACCGCAACCGTGCCGCCGTGGACTGGATCGAGGCGCAGCTCCGGAGCTACGGCTGCGGCGACGTGGCGCGCCTCAAGTACGAGTATCAGCCTCCGGGTTCCCCCTCTCCCGACGGGAGAGGGGGGCAGGGGGTGAGGACGAGTGCTTCAGGCGGCGGCCGCTACCGCGGGATCCGCGCCCGCACCGGCGTCAACAACGATTCGCTTAAACAGCCCGACGCCCGCGTCCGCGCACTCGATGCGCAGGCCAGCACGCCGGGTGCGCGCGAAGAGGTCTACTGCACCAAGATCGGCGACACGCACCCGGGCGAGATGTACATTGTCGGCGGCCACATGGATGGAATCGGCTGGGGCGAGGCCGCGAATGACGACGGCTCAGGCGCCGCGCTCGTCATGGAGCTGGCCCGCGTGTTCTCAGGGCCGGACGTTCACACCGATCGGTCGATCCGCTTCATTCTCTGGAACAATGAAGAGACCGGACTGAACGGCTCACGCGCCTACGTCGAGCAGCGCCGCGCACTCCAGGGCACGAAGGACGAGCCCAAATGGCTCGGCATGATCCAGCACGACATGATGCTCTTCGATCACGGCATGCCGCGTGCAGACGGGACTCTTTCCCCCGAGCAGCGGCCGGAAGCGGACGTGAACATCGAATTCCAGTCGAGCGCCAAGTTCGCGGGCGAGGCGCAGGAGCTCGCCTGGGCGTTCGAGCGGGCCAACGAGAAGTACGCGACCGACTACCCGGCGTCCGTCGGCTCGCACATGACCAACACCGACTCGGCGCCGTTCCAGGACTACGTGGCCGCGATCAGCCTGCGCGAAAACGAGCGCGGTACGCAGATCGGGGCAGGGTGGGACCCGAACTGGCACCAGCCCACCGATCTCTATGCCACCTATAGCGACAAAGACTTCCGGCTTGGCTTGAACGCCGCGCAAACGACGCTCGCGGCGCTCGCCGGCCTCGTGGGAGCGACGATCAAGTAGACCGCCGCCACGTCTCCACGATCTCGACCAGCCCCTCCGCCGGCTCTTCGGTCGTCTCCCACTCGACCGGCGAGCCGGCGTCCAGCAACAACCTTCCCACGGCAGCGAAGTCCCGGCCCTCACGCCCCTGGCGCGATCCCTCCGCCGCCCAGATCAGCGGCTGCCCCTTGAACTCCCGGTCGCGCACGTGCACCGACGCGCCATGCGCTAGCAGCACCCGCACCGCGTCGGGCCAGCCCTCCATCGCCGCCGAATGCAGGGCCGTCTTCCCGATCCCCGCGTCAGGACGGTTCGGGTCGAAGCCACTGGCCAGCATCGCTTCGAGCGCGCGGACGTCGTTACGCTCCGCCGCCTGGTGAAACGCGATGTAGTGGTCGTCCGTGATTTGGTCGCGTACATCTGGATTCTTGCCGAGCAGCGCCTCAGCCGCCTTGCGGTCGCCGCGACTGCACGCCGCGACGAGCCGGTCCACCTCCGACAGCTCCGGCGACGCCCCGTGCGCCAGCAGCCAGTCCGCCACCGCGCGGTTGCCATTCAGCTCGGCGACCGCGTACGGCGTCCGGCCGTCGGCGCGCTGGCGCTCGATGTCGGCCCCCCGCGCCACCATCGCCTCGGCCACCGGCACATCCCAGGCTCGCGCCGCCACGTGCAGCGGCGTCTCGCCGTTCTCGGCGAACACGGCGTTCGGATCGGCGCCGTGCGCGAGCAGCCAGTTCACGCCCTCCGCCGTGCGGCTCCAATTGAGAATGGCATAGAGCGACGTCGCCCCGTCGGTGGCCCACGCTTGATCGACCTTGGCGCCATGCGCGAGTAGCGCCTCGAGCACCGCGATGTCGCCGGCGCTGGCCGCGAGGGGAAGGGTGACGCCGTCGTTGGGATCGGCTCCGGCGTCGAGCAGCGCCTGAACGAGCGGCAGCGACCGCACGTGGCGCGACGCTCCCCACAGCACTGGACGGCGCACGTTGTGATGTAGCCATGGGAACCGGGTGTTCGGATCGACGCCGAAGGCAAGGAGCCGGCGGGCGATCGCGGCGAGCCCCATTGCGCGCTCGGGCGAATCATGTGCCATGGATGTGTAGCACACGTAGTGGATCGGCTCCCAGCCACGCGGTCCGCCCGGCTTCGTGGCGAGTGACGCGTCGTGCTCGAGCCGAGCGTCCACGGCGTCCGCGTCGCCCAGGACGAGGGCCGTGTAGAGACTTGCCTTCGCGATCTTCGGGTGCAGCGCGAGGATGCGTTCGGCGCGATCGCGCCGCTCATCTGTCGCCGCCTCCAGGAACGCGGCCACGGCGGCGTCGAACTCGAGCGTTACCGCTTCGACGTGGTCATGCAGTGCGTTCCAGGACTTGAAGCCGTAGTCGCGCGCGATCCGCGTTTGCGCTTCGTGCAGGGCGATCTGCGCCGATCGCTGAAGCTCTTTCGCCTGGTGTTTGAGCTGATCGAGGTTCGGACGGGGGGGGAGCTGCTTGGCCATAGAAACCTCCATGCTGAACGCCAGGGGTCCGCAACCTGGCCAGCACGGAGACAACCGTGCAGGGAACTCGCTGAAGAGGGTGGACTCAGTCCTTCGCGCGGACCCGCGTGCGCCCCGAGCGCGTCGGAACGATGGCGCGCGGCGGTCTCGTCGTCAAGCGCCGCGGCGTCCAAAGGCCACACCGCGCCGCTCCGGCCCCAGCGTCGCCACCACCGCGCACAGGACGAACACCAGCGCCGCCGAGAGCGCCATGGTCTGCGCGTAGCTCGTATGCGCGGCGGACAGCGCCTGCACGTGCGGGATCTGACTGGCGACTGCGACTCCACACTGATAGGCGAAGCCGGGCAAGAAGCCACGCACCCCGTCCGGCGCGAGCTCGTTGATGTGGGCCGGAATCACGCCCCAGGCGCCCTGGACGAAGAACTGCATCGCGAACGCGCCGAGCACGAGCAGCGGCGTGGCGGGGGCGAAGGCCCAGATCGGGATCGCGAGCAGCGCCCCCACCAGCGCCAGGGCGATGGTGCGCCGCCGGCCCAGCCGGTCCGAATAGAGACCGCACAGCACGCCACCAGCGAGCGCGCCCACCTGGGAGAACGCCGTCAGCGCCGCGCGCGCCGTGGGTCCCCAACCCCAGTCCCGCTGGAGAAAGGTGGGATACATGTCCTGCGTGCCGTGCGAGACCATGTTCATCAGCGCCATCAGGCCCGTCAGATAAAGGAAGAGCG
>QHUE01000137.1:7927-9968 GCA_003221825.1 Gemmatimonadota bacterium | reverse complement strand
TGAAGCCATCCACTCCCGCTTCCGTGAGACGCTCCAGCCGCGCCGCGGTTAGTGGCTCGCTCGGCACCTTGAACGGCAGCTTCGCGAGGATCAGCACGCGCAGCGCCCGGCCCGGTACGTCCACACCTTCCCAGAACGAATCGGTGCCGAGCAGAATTGCCGAGCCGGCGTCGCGGAAGCGCCGGAGGAGCTGGTCGCGCTGGCCCTCGCCCTGGATCAGCAGCGGCCAACGCGCGCCGACCTGCCCCCGAATCGCGTCGGCGGCGCGGCGCAACGCGCCGTGGCTCGTGAACAGGGCGAAGATGCCGCCATCGGACGCATGCGCCAGCTCGAGCAGCACGCGCGCGACCGCGGCCCCGTGGCCCGGTTCGTCGCCTTTCGGCTCCGGGATATCGGTGGGAATGCCGAAGACGCACTGCGCCCCGAAATCGAACGGCGACGGCAGGATCTCGCGCACCGTGACGCGCGACGGCGGCAGCGACAGCCCGAGGCGCTCCTCGAGGAACGTGAACTCGCCGCCGGCCGCGAGCGTCGCGCTCGTCAGCACGACGGTCTCGACGCGATCGAACAGCGCCTCCTTGAGCACCGGCGCCAGGTCGAGCGGCACGGCGGACAGCGTGAGGTTGGGCGTGCGCCGGCCGCGCCGCTCCATCCAGCGGACGGCCGGGCCCGCGGCCGGGCGGTAGCCGACCGGCTGCAACGTCGCCTTGAGTCCCTCTGCCGCCGAGTCGAGTCGCCGTACGACGCCCCGCAACTCGCCGATGAGCCGCGTGCGCATCTCGGCGGGATCGTCGATCGACAGGCGGTCGGCGATCGTTTCCACGCCGTCGCGGAGCTTGCTGAACGCGATGAGCAAGTTGTCGAGTGCGACGTCGAGCCCTTCACGCCACACGCCGTCCGCTGCAAACGCATCGGTGAGGCGCAGCACCGGCGTAGCGGCCTGTTCGGTGTCGAGCCGCCGCGCGAGCCGCCCGAACAGCTCCTCCGCCCAGCGGCGCGCCGCGACCACCGCGTCGAGCACGCTCCGCGTCAACAGGTCGCGGCTCGCCGCCGCCAGCAGATCATCATGCGTGCCGAGCTCCGCGGCGAGCGTCGGCAACAACCCCCGCCCATTGCGCTCGAGCCGGCCGAGCAGCCGCTGCACGCCGAGCATGCTGACCTGGGTACCGAGGTGGTGGGCGGCGACGTCTTCGAGATGATGCGCCTCGTCGAGAACGAGCCGGCGGTACGGCGGCAGGACGGCGGCTTCCTGCCAGTTGTCCGACGCGATGCGCACCGCCAGATCGGAGGCGAGCAGGTGGTGATTCACGACGACGACGTCGGCTTCGGCCGCGCGGCGCCGCGCGGCGAAAACAAAGCAGCGATCGAAGTGCGGGCATTTGAGACGCGTACACAGATCCGACTCGGCGGCGACGGCGTCCCACACGTCGCTGGACGGCTCTTCGACCAGATCGGAGAGGCTGCCGTCGGCGGTGCGCGCCGCCCACCCCGCGATCGCCTCGAGCTCGGCGCCGCGCCCGTCGTCGAACAGCGACTCCTGCCCCGCGCGCGCTTGCTCCAGCCGCGCGAGGCACAGATAATTCCGCCACCCCTTGAGCAGGGCGAACGTGACGCCGTGCTCGCCCGTCGAGAACGCGCGCGACAGGATCGGCAGGTCTTTGCCGACGAGCTGCTCCTGCAGGTTGATCGTGTTGGTCGAGACGACGGTGCGTTCGCCGTTCAGGCGCGCCCACTCGAGCGCCGGGACGAGATAAGCGAACGACTTGCCGACACCGGTGCCCGCTTCGAGCAGCGCGATGCCGCCGTCGTTGTAGGTGTCGGCGATATACGCCGCCATGTCGCGCTGCCCGGGGCGATCCTCAAACGCGGATGAGCCCAGCACACGGGCTACAGGTCCGGACTCGGTCAGCAGGTTGGCGATTTCGAGGGCGTCGAGGTGCTGGAGGGAGCGCGCGCGCGGACATTCGACGACGACGTACAGGGTCGATACGTCGTTGTTGACGATCCCGAAGCCGACGCCCTCGTCGTGCAGCCGCGCGGC
>QHUE01000137.1:0-7800 GCA_003221825.1 Gemmatimonadota bacterium | reverse complement strand
AGCCCGGGGAATGCGGGTGCAGCGACAGATCGGTGGGCGGATCGCCGATCTGGTGCTGCGGATCCTCCGGATCGTGCCCGCCGAAGAACGTCCAGGTGCCCTTCCCCAGATCGCCGTGGATGTATTTGACCCACGGCGCCCCCTCCTCCTCGGCGAGGATGGTGACGCCCGGCTTGAGCCGGTTGCGCGTGAACGACGTCGTCAGGCCGTAGAAATCGGGAATCACCGGGCGGTGGCCCTGCACCAGCATCGTGGGCACCGGATCGATCTTGGCGCTGAAGTTGAACAGCTTGAACGCGCCGAGCGGCTGGCGCCGCGCGCCGCCGTTCACCTGGTGGCCGTCGATATCGGAGAAGCTCGCGACCAGCGGATTGGTCTCGATGTGCGCGCCGGTGAACGCGAACGCCTGCGACCAGTCGAGCTTGGCGTCGGCGTCGGGATCGAGCGGCGTCCCGTCGGCAAACGTCGCGGCGATATCCACGGCGTGGGCCGCCAGCGCGAGGTCGATCGTCTCGGTCGCGGTGCACATCGCGAACAGAAAGCCGCCGTTCTCGACGTAGCCGCGAATGCCCCGCGCGACCGCTTTCTTGAGATCCGGCACGGTCTGGAAGCCGAGCCGCCGGGCCATGTCGCTGTTGCGCTGCACCATGTCGGCGAGCCACGCCATCCCGGAGTAGATGAGGAAGAACTTCGAGTACTGGCCGGTGAAGTCCTCGTGATGCAGATGCAGCCAGTCGTAGTCCTTCAACGATCCGTTCATGACCTCCGCATCCCAGATCTTGGTGAATGGGATCCCCGCGTACTGCAGCGCCATCGTGACGGCGTCGTCCCACGGGGCCGCGTTGGGCGGCGCGTAGACGGCCACCTTGGGCGCCTTCTCGAGCGGCACCGCGTCCATGTTGTTCGCCTCGATTTCGCCGCGCACTGCCGTCATGGCGCTGTCGACCGGCTCGGTGTGGATGCCGTTCAGCGCCGCGTCACGGCGCAGCGCCTCGAGATCGGGAATGAGAAACGAGCCGCCGCGGTAGTTGAGGAGCCACTCCGCCTTGAGACCGGCCTGGATCGCCTTGTACGTCAGACCGTAGGCTTTGAGATGATCGGTTTGCGAGTCGTCCATGGGAACTAGAAGCGACGGTAAGAGACGGTAAGGGACGGTAAGGGACGGTAAGAGTCCCCCCAGACTGCACGCCCCAATTCTCCGAACAAACTCTCTCCTTCTCATGATTTCGGGATTGCTCCCTTTGCGCGCTCCAGGACGCGCCGAGCCTCGGGAACGAAGGCGCTGTTCGGGTACGTCAGAATCAAATGCTCGAGAGGCCTCCCTGCTCCGGCAGCCGGGCCGCCGCGCGGCGCAGCGCCGCGATCGCGGCGACCGAGTCGCCCCGCGCCAGCGTGAGCAGCGCGGCGCCCAGCTCGGGACTCGACTCGTCCTGGATGCGCTGCAGCATCGCCATCATGGCGGTGCGTTCCGTGGCAGCGGCGCGATCCGACGCGTAGGGACCGGCCGTCCGGAACGCTTCCATGGCGTCCTTCAGGTTCCCGCGATAGAGCGCAATCCAGCCGCGCTGCGCCAGCCCCGCGACGCTGGAGTCATTCGCCAGCGCCGCCGCGGCGCGGTCCAGCTCGCCGCGCGCGATGCGCGCCCGGGCGAGCGCCAGCCGCAACGCGGCGCGATCGTCCGCCGCGAGCGCCGTGGACGTGGCCGAGAGACGCTCTTCGGCGACGTCGAGCTGATTATCCGCGATCAGCAGCTGGATGAGCGCCGCTTGGGCAACGCCGCTGGAATCGGCATACCCTTCGAGCACGCGCCGTGCGGCGATCTTGTCGCCCCCGTCGAGCAGCTCGCGCACCGCCTCGGCGCGCGCGCGCGCGCCGACCGACCACGGCACCAAGTCGGCCCAGCGCGTCAGCGCGAGGCCGCGCACGCGGTGGCCCTCGGGCGAGGTCAGCGATCCGGCGAGGTCGGCGAAGCGCCGCAACGCCGCCGGCGCATCGCTGTCGGCCGGGGCCAGTGTCGGCTCGATCGCAGACCATGCGGCGAGCGGCTGTCCCCAGGTGAGGAGGAGCTCCGCGCCCAGGCGCCGCGCGCGCGCTGACGCGCCGGGCACCGTCAACACGCGCGCCACCCGGTCCCGCTGCGGCGCCGGCGCGTCGGCGAGCTGGCTAGCGGCGCTGGGCTCCACGTCGGGCGACCGCGTGACCGCGCGACCCCACTCCGCCGCCGAGGCCTCCCAGTTTCCGGCGCGCTGCTCGAGCTCCGCCAGCTCGAGCGCGAGCGTCCCGTCGCCGCCCAGTGTCCGCCGTCCGATGAGGAAAGCACGACGCGCTTCATCCCACATGCGGCGATCGGCGAGTGCCTGGCCCCACTCGCGATAGGCCGCGTCGCTCTGCGGGGCGCTCGCCGCCCAGCGACGGGCAATTGCCTCCAGCGAATCGAGCTGATTCAGCGCCGCATAGACGCGCAGCTCGAGACTGCGCAGCGCGGAGCTCTCGGGCAGACGCGCCCGGGCGTTCTGCACGAGCGGCAGCAGCTCCGGCATCCGGTTCAGGATGTAGAGTGTGCGCTCCAGGCCGAGCAGCGCCGCGAGATTTGTCGGATCGGCGCGGACCGTCGTGAAGTAGACGGTGGCCGCGTCGCCGTAGTGGCCGGAGCGCTCGAGCTCAAACCCGGGGCCGATCGCTTGACCCCACGCCAGCGCCGGCACCAGGGCGATGAGACCGAGCGCGAGCCTAAGGCTTCGCTTCATTCAGCCGGCGGAAGTACTCGAGCACCAGGCGCCGCTGCTCGGGAGTGAGGCCGGTGAGCTCGTCCCACGTCGGGTAGCGGACTTTCGGCCCGGTGCCGGTCGCCCCGGGCCGAAGCGCGCCCGGGATGTGGACGCCGTCGCCCAGCGCCGCGCGGCTCGTGCGCTCCTTCTGTTCGTCGGGTTCGTCGCCGGAGAGGGTGCGGCCCGCGTCGAGGAGCTTGCGATAGAGTCGCTGTTGCCGCTCGACCGTGCGGGCGTCCAGCCTGCCCGCCTCGAGCTGGCGCGCCAGCTCGCGCGCCTCCTGCGCCAGCGCGCCGGCGGCACTGGCATCGCCGCCCGCCTGCAAGCGCTCGAGCTGCTCAGCGAGGGCGCGCTGGCGACCGGCGAGCTCGCGCAGCCGCTGCATCACCGCATCGCCGCCCGGCGCCATCATCGGCAAGAGGCCCTGCGCATCGCCGTTCATCCCTTGCTGCTGCTGCGCCATGCGGGCGAGCTGCTCCATCGCTTCCTGGAAGCCGGAGCCCGACTTCGCCCCGGCGACGCGCTGCGCCGTGCGCACCAGCGCGTGCGCCGTCGCGTTGAGCGCATCGAGCGCCTGCTCCGCGAACGGCGCGGCGGTGGCGGGGTTGGGATCACCCTGCTCGAGCTGCTCGCGCGCCTGCTTCATCTGATTCTGCGCGTACCCCAGGGCGGCCTCGAGCTGCGGGGTGACGAGCGCATGCCGTCCCGCCGCCGCGCTGATCTCCTGCTCGATCGCGTGGGTCCCCTCTTCGACGGCGGCCTGGCGCGCGCGCGTCGAGGCGCCCGCTTCTCCATCGCGCAGCGCGACGGCGACTTCCTGCTGGCGGCGGGCGAGCGCCGCGGTCTCGGCGAGCGCGCGGTCGAGCGCGTCCAGCGTTTCCTGTCTCCAGGCAGAGGCAAGCGAATCGCGCCGTTGCCGCAGCTCGTCGGGGAGCTGCGCCAGGGAGTCGGCGGCTTCCTGCCCCGCCGCGCTGGCGCCGCGTGCGTCGCGCTGGCTCGCGGCGTCCGCGGCCTCCTGCATCGCGCGTTGGGCGCGGCGCGCCGCCGCTTGCGACTGCCGCAGCGGCACTGACTGTCCCACCCGCTCCACGCCGCGAGCGAGCGAATCAGTGGCGGTCGCCAGATCGCGCTCCGCGGCCGCGGCCGCGGCCGCCGAATCGGGATGGTGCGCGTCCTCCTTCGTCCACTCCGTCTGGCGGCGCTGCAGGTCCTCAGCATCCTTCGCGAGCGAGGCAAGCTCGCCCTCGAGGGCAGCGCGCTTGAACAGCTCCTCACTCCGCTCCAGCTCGCGACGCAGCTCCTGTTGGGCGTCAGCCAGACGTTGCAAAGCCTGCCTCGTCGCCTCGGGATCGAGGCGCGCGAGCGCTTCCTGCAGCTCGCGCAGCCGCTCCTCGAGCTCCGGGGTGAGCGCCCGCTGCAGCAGCTCCTGCACCTCCCGCAGCCGATTCTGGAACGCGCTGTCGTCCAGGCCGGCGGCCTTCGCCGCGCGCGCAATCTCGTCGACCGCCTGCGCCAGCTCCTGAACGCGCTGCGCCATCGCCGCCTGATCGCGCGCGATCTCTTCGGCGCGCTGCGTGGACTGGAACGACAGCGCCCCGCTCTGCTGGTTGCGGCCGTCGGACCGCCCGGCCGCCCGGCCGTCCGCATCCCGGCTCCGCTCCTGCGCCAGATCCCGCGTCCGATCGCTCAACTCGCGCTGCGCCGTCGAGACCGAATCGGCCGCGCTGGCGACTGCCCGCGCCGCCTCGCGCGCTTCCGCGCGCAGCTCTTCCATGCTCGGGAGCCGCAGCGCGATTTCGGCGCTGCGCCCGCTGTGCGGCCCCGGGGGGGGCGCGTTGTCGAGCGCCTCGACGTAGAGCCGCAGCGTGTCGCCCGGCAGCAGGCCTCGGTTCTCGGCATCGAGCCGTCCTTGCACGATCGCCCGATCGCCGACGCCGGTGACATCGAGCGACTCCCGCACCGCCTCGCCCACGCGCCCGGTGCGGCTCACGCGCCAGCTGACGACGGAGAGTCGCGTGATTCCATGATCGTCGCGGACATCGGCGACGAGCTGTTGGTGGAGCGAAATCGGCAGCGTCGTATCGCCGCCGGGCACGGGCAACGAGACGACGGGCGCCGAGTCGGGCACGATCAGGAGCCGCAGCTCGGGCGCGGTGCCTTCCAGCGCCGATCCATCGGCGCTCAGCGCTTGCAGGCGCCAGGTACCGCTCGCCGCCGGCGTAAAGCGGCCGCCCAAGCGCGTCCCATCCACGCGGAGCTTCTCGACGCGCGATTCGAGCGTCCAGGCCGCACTCGAAAGCGGGACACTGGCTGTCCCGCTCGTGAGCACCGTCGTCCCGGCGGGTAGCGGGATCACGTCCGGACCAACCAGCAGCGGCTCGTCGGAGCGGCCGAGGTAGGAAGGAAAGCGTGCCGTGAGCCCGAGATCGGCGAGGAAGGCCGGCAACGCGACGTCGATTTTGATTTCGCTGCTGCGGCGGCCGCCGCTGGAAGCGCGGAGGAACAGGTCGGATTCAATCGGTCCCACCTGATGGACTGCATGCCCGTCCGCGTCGAGTGGCAGCAGCGAGGCTTTCCAGGGCTCGCCCGGGCCGCGCGTCCACAGCGTCACGCGCTCGGCGCCCGGTACTGTGATGGTCGCGGTAACGCTCCCGCCCCGCCGCACCGTCCGCCGATCCACCGCCAACCGCACCGGCGCGTGGGCGTCCCGCCAGGTCCGCATCGGATGCCAGAACGCGGCCGCCCGGCCCGACGCCGGCGAGCCGGCGAGGAAGAGCAGAACCCCGGCGAGTGCCGCGCCAGCGCCCGCCGCCACGCGGCGGCGCGTGGTGCGGCGCAGGACGCCATCCACGGCTGGCGCGGCCGATGAGACGACGGCGGCGGCGCGTGTGTCGGCTGCGAGCAAGAGCGCGGCGCTGGAGCCGATGCCTTTTCCTGCGGTTGGACTGACGACGCCGACAATGCTACCGGCCCGTCCGCCGGCCGCGCCTTCGATCAATCTTCCCAAGGTTGGCGCCGCGGCTTCCTGGCGAGCACGCAGGATCGCCCATGCCGCCGCCCCCGCCGTCGCAACGACGAGAGCCCAGGCGAGAGCGACTCCGGAAAGCGCCGGGGACAGTGCGAGCCCGAGCGCGGCCGCGGCAAGCGCCGCGCCAGTGCCACCGAGCACCACGGCGAGCGCGCGTGCGCGTGCGTGGGGCGCCCCCAGGCGACGCAGCCGGCGCGCCGTCTCTGTCATTTGGTCCCGCTGACTGCGTACGTGAAGAGATTCACACCCATCCGCAGCGCCGCCTCATGGAGCTCTGGAGGATCGTGGTGGACCTCGGGGTCTTCCCATCCATCCCCGAGATCCGACTGGTAGGAGTAGTATACGACAAGCCGGTCTCCCAAAAAAATGCCGAACCCCTGCGCCGGCAGCCCGTCGTGCTCGTGGATCTTGGGTATGCCCTTGGGAAAGGCGTAGACCAGGTTGTAAATCGGGTGCGTCAACGGCACCTCAACCAACGGGTGATCCGGAAACACGCGTGCGACCTCGCGACGGAAGGACTTGTCCATTCCATAATTGTCATCAGCGTGAAAGAACCCACCCTGCTCGAGGTACCGCCGCAAGTTGCGGATCTCGACATCGGAGAAATGCACGTTCCCGTGTCCCGTCATATAGAGGTAGGGGACGTCCCACAGCTCGGGCCCGATCAGGGTCACCACCCGCTCGCGATCGGTGACGGACAGCGTCGTTCGTTCACGCACGGCGGCCAGCAGGTTCGGAAGGCTCGAGGGATTCGCGTACCAGTCGCCGCCGCCGTCGTAATGGAGGCGGCCGATGGTGAGAGCAGCGCTCACAGTTCATTCACCAGTCTATACGCCGTATTCCGTGAGATCCCCGTCTCTTCAGCCAAACGATTTGCGACATCCTTGCGCGACAAGCCTTCAGCCAGGAGAGCCTTGGCGCGCTCGCCGGGATCCGGGGGAGGCGGACGCTCCGCGACGTGCTGCTTTCCCGTTCCTGCGACGACCACCGTAACCTCGCCCCGTGCAGGAGCCTCTGCATAGTGCTCTGACAATTCCTGCAACGTCCCCGCACGTGTCTCCTCGAACACCTTGGTCAACTCTCGAGAGACGGCTGCCTCGCGCTCCGGACCACATGCCTCCATGAGATCGGCGAGCAGTTGAGCGACCCGATTCGGGGCTTCGAAAATGACGACGGTCCATTCAGACTGTGCGGCCGTCAATAACAAACGGCGACGGTCACTTCCTTTACGAGGAAGGAATCCGAGAAATAAATAGCGGTCGCCGCCGATGCCTGATACAGACAGGCTCGCAGCCACGGCGGTCGGGCCCGGAATGGTCACCACCTGAATTCCGCGCTCGCGCGCCGCGGCGACGAGGGCGACTCCTGGATCGCTGATCGCGGGCGTGCCCGCATCGGTGATCAATGCGACGTCACGGCCATCTGTAAGGATGCGCAGGATGCGCTCCAGGGCGCGGGCGGAGGAATGCTCGTGGAAGCTGATCAGCTCGGCGTGGGAGCCGGCGTGATGGAGCAGCGGTTTGCTGTGGCGGGTGTCCTCGGCGGCGACGACCGCTACACGCTTCAGCGTGTCGGCGGCGCGCGGCGAGAGATCGCCGAGGTTTCCGAGGGGCGTCGCGACGACGTAGAGGGTGCCGGCCACGTCACCACGTCACCCGCCAGGGGAGCCGGCCGTAAAAGTTGGCCGCTTGCAGGACGTAGCGATGCTCGCGCGTCGCGTCCTTGAGCACCTTCGTGGCGGTCCCCGGCATCATGACCTCGGCGCCCTCGAGCAGCTGCAAGGCCCAGTCGGTCAGTGCCGTGGACAGCTCCTCCGGCCGCACCACCGCGTCGGGCGTATCGGTGCCGCGCGGCACGCTCATGAGGGCCAGGGCCTGATGGGTATCCACGATCGCCGACGTCACCTTCTGCGCGCGCCGTCTGGCCTCGCCCGGGAACTCCCGCTCCACGGCGTCCACGATGCGCCAGTACAGCTCGCGGTAGGTGTTGACGAGCGCCGTGGCG
>QHUE01000355.1 GCA_003221825.1 Gemmatimonadota bacterium | reverse complement strand
GTTCGAAATCCTTTGCGATCGCGACAGCGTCTCGCCGAGTGACCCGAGCAGATACTTGAGCCATCGTGGTTGCCTGCTGAGCGCTGAAGAAGCCGGTGAGGATCATCGGAGACGATCCCCGGGTCGACATCTTCACAGTGGCATGGAAAGTGAAATACGAGCTCGCCTCCCCTCCACGTCCTTCTTACAAAGGCGCCGGGGAAGCTGCATAATCCAAGGGAATACGTCCCGTGAAGCCCTTGGCCAGGATTGTGCTGCTTGCAGCACTGGTAATCGTTGTTTCGACGTGCGGCGAAAGCCCGACCGGCGGCGGCCCACCCGTACCCTCCTCCCTCTCCATCGTCGCAGGAAACAGCCAGACCGATACGATCGGCGCGCACCTCGCGACTCCGTTGCAAGTCCGGGTTCTCTCGGCGGCCGGAGCCGGTATCCCGAACGTGACGGTCCGGTTTCGTGCCTCGGGCAACGGCACCGTTGCGCCCACGCTTGCGACGACCGATGCGACTGGAGTGGCATACGCGAGTTGGACTCTTCGCACTCTCGCGGGCCCCGATACCGTCATCGCCGCCGTCGCAGTGTTGCCGACCCAGCAGGCGGTCTTCACGGCGACGGTCCAACCGGGCCGTCTCGCGCTCCTGACCCTCACGCCCGACACCGTCCGGTTTTTCAAGCTCCAGGACACGACCGCCCTGCGGGCCCAGGGTGAGGATCGCGCGCACAACGCTGTCGTGCTCGGCCGGCTCACTTGGGCCATCGCCGGCTCGACGTCCATCATCGCGTCCATCGATACCGCCGGCGTCGTGCGATCCCTGGGGCCAGGCTCTACAAGCGCCTCGGCAACGGATATTGCCGCGGGGATCTTTGCCACCGCGCACGTCATCGTGAGCCAGGCACCCGCGACCGTCATCATCACGAACCCCGGCTCGGATACGCTGAATTGGCTTGGTCAGCTCCGCGCCCTCTCCCCAGCAGCCTACGATTCCGCGGGATACCTGATTTTCGGGGCTCCCTTCACCTGGCGTTCGCTCGACACGAGCGTCGCCCAGGTCCAGGCGTTTGGAGGATCTGGTCTCGTCACAGCCGTCCGGTCAGGGACCGCGCGCATCGTGGGGGACTTTCAGGGCCTCGCGGATACCGCCACGATCACCGTGCGTCAGCTTCCCGAGTCCGTGGTGATCAATGTGTCGGACACCCTGGACGCGTTCAGCGACACGGCGTCGGCCAGCGGCGTCGTCCGGGACTCCGGCGGGACGGCAATCGCGGGAGCGTCACTCGCGTGGTCCTCGTCGAACTCCGGCATCGCCGAGGTCGTCGCGCCGGCGGTGATCGTATCGCGGGCGAACGGGGGCGCGATTGTTTCGGCGAGTCTGGGAGCCATCCAGGACACAGAGCGGGTCGTCGTCAGCCAACGTGTCGCCGACATCCAAGTGCAGCCGCCGTCCGCTTCGCTCGCCATCGGTCAGACGCAGCAGTTCAACGCGGTGGCGTACGATCGCCGAGGGTTCACCATTGACCCATCCTTCATCCTCGTGCCCGGCGTGTGGCGACCGCTGCAGGTCGATTGGCTGAGCGTCTCCCCCACCGGTGTCGCCACCGCCCGGGCTGCGGGAACTGCCGGCGTCGTATTCAAGCAAGCCACGGCCGCGGATACCGCCAGCGTGACCGTGCTGGATCCCGGTCTCGGACCTCTCACGTCGTGGGAATGGAAGAATCCGTTACCGCAGGGAAACTCGCTCTACGGCGTGAGTGGGAACGCCGACAACAACATCTATGCCGTTGGACTCGCCGGGACGATTCTGCACTTCGACGGCGCGACCTGGACGCTTAAGCCCCGCGCGGACGCAACGGTGCTGGTCGACGCCTGGGTGTCTCCCACCGGACAGCTGTTCGCCGCCGGTGGATCCGGATTGTCGTACGGGGTCGTGGTCCATGGATACGACAGCCCGTGGACCACCGATACCATCCCGTCCTCCTCTCTCGTTCGCGGCGTGTGGGGAGTGACTGACACGAGCGTCTTCGCAGTCAACGACGCGTATCGAGTGCTGAAGTTCAATGGCACGACGTGGTCGGAAATTGGATCGCTGCCGCTGATCGGCGTACAAGACATCGAGGGCGTCTCGTCGCAATTGCTGTTCGTCTCTGGGTCTGCCCTCGAGGGGCTGAACTCGGTCGGCGTGATCTATCGGTACGATGGGACGACGTGGACCGAGGTGTACCGTGGGTTCGTAACCGTCATCGACCTGTGGGTCGCGCCAGATAGCTCCGTGTATGCGTTGGGCCGGACGAACAACTGCTCATCCAGCCTCCTGCATTCCAACGGCGCCTCGTGGGACACGCTCACCACCTTCGCCGACGATATCACCCGAATTCACGGCCGGACTTCGCAGGACATCTATGGAACCGGGGGCTGTAACGGATTCGATGACATCGCACACTGGGACGGCAACAGTGCGACGCTCGATCCCCATCCAGGCCTCAACTTTCCACAACAGGTGTGGGGCAGCGCGAGCGGATATTGGGTCGCGGTCGGGGGGTACGGAGCTATTCAGACCAACGCCGGCGCCGGCTGGCAAACGGTGACCACCGGATTGCGCGGCCAGCAGTACAACGTCCGTGGACTCGAAGGCTGGGTGCCGGGCGCGGACACCGCCTATATCACCAGGCACGATTCGCGCATCCTGCGTTGGGATGGCGCGGCGCTCACCGAGGTCGCGACGCCCTTCGCCGGCGTGCCGAGCCCCATCAGTGGATACGGGCGGCCGCTCGAGGGCATTTGGGGTTCGTCATCTTCTGACTTGTACGTCGGCGGCGGGTTTCGAAATGCCTGTTACACGCCGCCCACGGACTGCGACGGTATCCTGGCGCACTTTGACGGCAACTCCTGGCAGGTCA
>QHUE01000353.1 GCA_003221825.1 Gemmatimonadota bacterium | reverse complement strand
ACGCGCGACGGCGTCCACATCGAAGACGTCAAGCAGATCAACAACGAGTGGGTGGTGACCGGCACCTCCGGCGTCGTGCTGATCGTCGTCGGCACCGGCACCACGATGAAAGCCGCGCAGAAGCAGGCCTACAATCGCATCGACAACATCATGATCCCCAACATGTACTATCGAAAGGACATTGGGGATCGGTGGTTTGAGGATTTCGATCGGTTACATACGTGGGGATATCTGCGGCCATAGGGCCCGGTGACAAACAGGTAGGGGCGCAGCATGCTGCGCCCCTACTCGTGTCCCCGCAATCTGTCTATCTGTAGAACAGGCGATACGCCGCGTTCGCGTGCATCACCCCTTTGTCGATCAGCTCAGCCATGTACCCGGGCATCGCGCCGATCTGCGGCTTCACTTTCGCCGCTCCCGCCGGTGCTTGATCGTTCGCGAGCCCGCGGTAGGAATCGGTGAGCCCTGCCCGCAGCGCCTCCAGCACCCAGGGCTTCATCTCGACCGTCGCCTTCGTGACTTCGACGCCGCGGATCGTGCCCTCGGGCCCGAAGCCGATGGCGAGCTCGAGCGGACCGTGCTGGCAATCGACGCGCATGAAGATCAACGCACCCGTGGTCTGGTCCTGATGTTTGCCGACATAAAACGTCACCACGCCGTCGGGCGGCTCCCACCCCACCGCATCGTGCAGCTCCTTCGAGTCGGCACTGCTGAGATGCAATTCGCGCGCGGCAAACTGATCGGCGCCCGGCAGCAGGTGCGCAACCGCATCCTGCCGTTTCACGAGAATGACGGTCGGCGTGATGTGCACCAGCGCAACCACGGCGGCGCCGAATACGAGCGTCTTCATGGTTTTCTCCACCACATTTGATAGATGGCTAAGGCGGCCACAATTGCGTATCCCAGAGCCATCGCCCAGCCGCCCGCGAGCGTGACGATCGCGAAGCCGGGCGAAACGAGTTTCGTGAGCCACATCCCGGCGAAGTCGAGCCAGGGGGCAGCGAACAGCAAGGCGATGATCCAGAGACCCGCCCACCGGGGGATCGCCAGCCCCAGCGCGATCACCGACAGACACGCCGCGATTACCGCATACATCGGCATATGCACGTGCGTGTCTTGCACGAGCAGATTCATGTCCACGTGATGCTGCTCCTGGCGAGCAGCAGCGTGACGAGCCAGCGGACGCGCAGATCGCTGTGCCGCAGATCGTAGAGCACAGTCGCTCCTAGAAGAGGTAGACGAGCTCGACCAGGGCGGTCACGATTGACCGCACCAGGTTGCCAGCTTTTCTCTCGAACACCGGCTGGCTCGAATGATCGATGCGCACCGCCGGCCGGATCGAGAACGCCGGCAGACGGAAGTTCGTAAACTCGACATTCGAGAACACGCCTTCCTGCGCTTCACGGTAGAAATACCACGGCGAGATGGTGACCGAGCTGAGCTTCTGCACGGTTCCCGTTCTCGCCCCATCGGGGTCGTCCATCACTTCACCCCGGAGCGTCACGCCGGTCGCTCGGCCGGCTCGCCAGAACGCCTGACCGACGACGCCCGTCCACGTGGTGCCTTGCTGCGATCCGTGATGGGCTTCGGCCTGGACGATGAGCCGCTGCACGGGCTGCCAGGTCGCGTCACCGGTGATGAGCGTGCGCTGGGCGCCGTTGGTGGAATCCTCTTCCGGTCCGTAGAGCGCGCCAGCCGCGACCGCGAGCCGGGACGTAGGAAATAGTTGCAGCTTCAACCCGCCCGTCTTGCCGCTGTTATTGTCCGCTTTCTGATCCCAGCCGTTCGCGACGAGACCGAGCACGCTGACCTTGGGGTTCAGCGTGTAGCGAGCCATCAAGCCGGTGAACTTCACCGGCCGGGCATGCTCGAACGTGAACGACGTCGTGGGAACAAGATTCAGCGGCTCGTCGTCGCGCTCGAACCCGATCGGCGCATCGAAGCGCCCAAACGAGAGCGTCAGCGTCGCAAGGCGCGCCGGTGTCCAGTTGATGATGAGGTTGTCGATCTCGATCGCGGTCTCGGGCGGTCCGCTATCGGCCTGCTCGAGATGCGTCGTGAGCTGGCCGAAGAAGTAGACCTGGTCAGACCATGGCCGGAACAGACTCAATGCGAGCTTCGACCCGAGCGCCGTGCTCTGCGCACGATTGCGATCGTAACTTCCCAGGCCCACTGCGAAACCGGAGATCGTGAGCGGTGTCGTTTCTTCGGCCGGCGCTGTTCCGCCCTGCGCCGCC
>QHUE01000136.1 GCA_003221825.1 Gemmatimonadota bacterium | reverse complement strand
TTCCACGTGACCTGCGGCGTGATCAGCATGCTGTATCTCTATTTCACCAAGGTGCTGCCGGAGAAGTATTCGCCGCAGGACTACCGCGGCATCGAGGTCATCGGGTTGTACTGGCACTTCGTCGACCTGGTATGGATCATCCTGTTCACGATCGTCTACCTGATCTGAGGCCCCCGAGGCCCCGGAGGCCCCGCGCTCTATGACGACGCCTTCTCCCACGACGCACGTTCGGCCGAATTACATGCTGATTTGGCTGTACCTGTTCGTGATGACGATCGCCGAGGTGTTGCTGGCATTCGAGCTGCCGGTGGCGCGCAACCTGAAGCTGATCCTGTTGCTCATTCTGGCATTCTGGAAGGCGATGCTCGTCGCGCTGTTCTTCATGCATCTCAAGTTCGAGCGCTGGCGGCTGCGCCTGATCTTCATCGTCCCGTTGCCGCTCGCGGCGATTCTCGTGACCGTGGTCATCATGGAGAAAGTATTCTAGCCAGATCGCTGCTCGAGCTCACCAAACCGCGTATCACGCAGCTGGTGCTCCTCACCGCCGCCGCGGGGTTCTACCTCGGCGCGCAGGGCCGGGTGGATGTGCTGCTGCTGGTGAACACCTTGATCGGGACGGCGCTCGTCGCGGGCGGCACGAATGCGTGGAATCAGATTCGCGAGCGCGACGTCGATGCCCGCATGGCCCGGACGCGGCGGCGGCCGCTGCCGTCTGGGCGCCTCACGCCGCGCGCCGCGATCTGGTTCGCTTCGGCGATCACCGCCGGCGGCGTCGCGTATCTGGGCGCGACGGTCAACCTGCTGACCGCGGCGCTCGCGGCGCTGACGTTCGCGAGCTACGTGCTGCTTTACACCCCGCTCAAGCGGACGACGTCGCTGAACACGCTGGTCGGCGCGGTGCCCGGGGCGCTGCCGATCGTCGGCGGCTGGACCGCAGCGGGCGGCAGCCTCGGCGCCGCCGTCGCCGCGCTGTTCTGGATCCTGTTCTTGTGGCAGCTGCCGCATTTCCTGGCGCTCGCCTGGTTGTACCGGGAGGACTATCGCGCCAGCGGCTTGCGCATGCTCAGCGTCGCCGACGATGATGGTCGGGACACGGGCCGGATGGCATTGCTGTACGCTATGGCCTTGCTGCCCATCAGCCTGCTGCCCACGTTGCTCGGCGTAACGGGCGCGTGGTACTTTTTGGGGGCCTTGGTGCTGGGGATTGGGTACGTCGCAGCCGGGACCGGACTGCTTATCGGAGCGACACCCGGGCGGGCTTGGCGTTTGTTCTTCGTCTCGATTGTCTACTTGCCGGCCTTGTTGACGCTCATGGTGCTGGACAAGGTGGCGGCATGATCCCGTTTCACCGCGTGCTGATTACGACTGGCATCGTGTTCTGCGCCGGGTTTGCCCTCTGGTCGTTGTGGCGGGGTCAGATGGTGCTGGGCGTGGGATTCGCGGTGCTGGGCGCAGGGCTCACCTACTATCTGCGCCATCTGCGGCGCTTCATCGGCCGATGAATCAACACATCGATCTGATTTATTTCTGGAGCTCGCTTGTGTTGGTGGCGCTCCCCCTCGGGGTTTTCAGCTGGCTGACCTATCTCGTGGTCAATGCATACCGGCGGGACCTGAGAGCAGCGCGCAAGAACCCTCGTTAGATTCCCGCGCATGGCTGCTGGATCGGAAAAACGGCAAGTCGTTCGGTACGCCTTCTATAAGCTGGATCCCGCCTGGCGACGGCTGACCGCCGAGCGTCAAGCCACGGCGAAGATCGAATTCGGCGAGACCCTCGAGCGCTATCATGGGCGCCTCTTGCTCCGGCCCTACGGTCTCGTCGGCATTCGCGGCGACACGGACTTCCTGCTGTGGCAGGTGTCGGAAGACCTCGACGCGCTGGTCGAGCTGCAGACCGCGCTCAACCGCACCGATCTCGGCGGCTATCTCGCGATTCCCTACAGCTATCTGGCGATGACGCGGCGGTCGATCTACGAGTTCCCCGCCCCTGCTACGCCCGATCAGGCGCACGAGCAGCGCCTCGTCATCCAGCCGAGCGCGGCGAAGTATCTCTTCGTGTACCCGTTCATCAAGACCCGCGCGTGGTACGCGTTGCCGAAGCAGGAGCGCCAGCGCATGATGGATGAGCACGTCCGCATCGGCCGCAAATACCCGACCATTCGCCTGAACACGACGTACTCCTATGGACTCGACGACCAGGAGTTCATCGTCGCGTTCGAGGGCGACAATCCCGGTGAGTTTCTCGATCTGGTGATGGAGCTGCGAGAGAGCGAAGCATCGTCGTACACGCTGCGTGACACCCCCACTTTCACCTGCGTCCAGATGTCGCTCTGGGATATGCTCGACACGTTGGGTGGTGCGGGCGCGGCGGAAGCGGTAGCGCGGCGCCCGACGCGCACCGACGGCTTCACGCCCGTCGCATCGGTGTCCGAGCTGCCTCCCGGCAGTGCCAAACGCGTGTACGCCGCCAACGAGGCCGTCGCGCTCTTCAACGTGAACGGCACCATCTACGCGATCGCCAACCGTTGCACGCATGCCCGTGCCAGCCTGTCGGAAGGCACGGTGGACGCCGCCCGCTGCGCCGTGACCTGTCCCTGGCACGAAGGTGTATTCTCGCTGGAGACCGGCCGCGTCCTCGGCGGCCCGCCCGTGCATCCCGTCGCGGCCTATCAGGTGAAGCTGGACGGCGACACCATTCTCATCGCTCACGAGGCTCGGGAGCCTGCGGTTTCTTGAAGCGTGCCGTCGGGAGCGCACCGACGTCACTCCAGTCTGGTTCATGCGGCAGGCGGGACGCTACATGCCGCAGTACCGCAAGCTCCGTGAGCGCCATTCCATTCTCGACCTCTGTCACAGTCCCGAGCTCGCCGCCGAGGTCACGCTCCAGCCGGTCGAGCGCCTGGGCGTCGATGCCGCCATTGTGTTCGCCGACATCCTGCTGCCGTTCGAGCCGCTGCGGCTGGGCTTGGGCTTTCAGGCGGGAGAGGGACCGCACCTCGATCGTCCCATCCGCGACGCCGCCGATGTCGAACGGCTTCCGTCGTTCGACATCGACGCGGAGCTCGGATATGTCCTGGACGCGATTCGGCTGGCGCGCCGCGCGCTGCCCGTGGACGTGCCGCTCATCGGATTCGCCGGTGCCCCCTTTACGCTGGCGAGCTACGCGATCGAGGGGGGAGCCAGTCGGACATTCACCAAGACCAAGCGCTTCATGTACCAGACACCAGACGCCTGGCACCTGCTCTTGAGCAAACTCGCCGATGTCGTTGGCACGTTCCTGGCGGCGCAGGCGCGCGCCGGCGCGCACGCGTTGCAGCTGTTCGACAGCTGGGTCGGCTGCCTCTCGCCCGACGACTATCGCACCTACGTGCAGCCGCACAGCCGGAAAGCGTTGTCGCTCGCCGGGAAATCACAGGTGCCGCTGATTCATTTCGGTACCGGCACCGCCACGTTTCTCGAGGATTTTGCCGCCGCGGGTGGCGACGTGATCAGTATCGACTGGCGCATGCCGCTCGACGCGGCGTGGTCCCGGATCGGGAATCGAGCGATCCAGGGCAATCTCGAGCCCGCCGCCCTGCTGGCTCCCGAACCCGAGCGCAGCCGTCAGGTCTCGGACATCCTGGCGCGCGCCGGTCGACGGCCCGGCCACATCTTCAACCTCGGTCACGGCGTGCTCCCGGAGACGGACGTGGCCGCCGTGCGTGCGGTCGTGGATCTCGTACATGGCGGCTGAGCAGGTCGCCGTGCTCGTCATGGCATACGGGGGGCCGGGCGACATCCACGAGGTGGAGCCCTACCTCATGGACGTCCGCGGCGGCCGGCCCACCAAGCCGCAGCTGGTCGAGGACATACGCGCGCGCTACGCGCGCATCGGCGGACGGTCCCCGATCCTCGAGCTGACGCGTGCGCAGGCCGCAGGCATCGGCCGGGTGCTCGGCGATCAGTTCCGCGTCTATGTGGGCATGCGGCACTGGCATCCCTACATCCACGATGTCGTCGCGGAGATCGCCCAGGCCGGCCTCCGTCGCGTCGTCGGCGTCGCGATGGCGCCGCACTACTCCAACATGTCGGTCGGCGCGTACGAGAAGAAGCTGCTCCAGGCCGCCGACGGACGCCTGGACGTCTCGCTGGTTCGCACCTGGTGGGGCCAGCCGCAGTTCCTCGATGCCGTTGCCGACCGCATCCTGCAGGCGTTGCAGCGTTTCCCGAAGCCGTCGCTCGTCGAGGTCGTGTTCACGGCGCACAGCCTGCCGGAGCGCATTCTTGCATCCGCCGATCCCTATCCCGAGGAGCTCAAGGCCAGCGCGAGCGAGGCCGCGAAGCGCGCGCGCCTGAAGAACTGGCGTCTCGCGTATCAGAGTGCGGGAGCAACGGCGGAGCCCTGGCTCGGGCCCGACGTGACGGCGGTTGTCACGGAGCTCGCGAAAACGGGCCACGACGCGGTATTGCTCGTTCCCATCGGTTTTGTCTGCGACCACGTCGAGATCCTCTATGACATCGACGTCGAGTATCAGGCGCTGGCCCGGCGACTTGGCGTCCAGCTCGAGCGGACCGCCTCGCTCAACGCGGACCCTGGTCTCGTCGCCGCCGTGGCCGATGTCGTGCGCACGGCGGCTTCAGGCCGGGGGTGGCTGTGAAGGTCGTGGTCATCGGCGCCGGCATCGCTGGCTTGGCGGCGGCGTGGGAGCTGGTGCGGACTGAGGGCTGCGAGGTCACCGTGCTCGAGAGCGAGCGCCGGGCGGGCGGCGTGATCGTGACGGAGCATCGGGAGGGATTCATCGTCGAGGGCGGGCCCGACGGCTTTCTGGCGGGCGAGGCCGAGCTTCCCGCGCTCGCGGCGGAGCTGGGGATCGGGGATCGGGTGGTGGATCAGCGCGCCCGTGGGACGTCATTGTGGACGGGTACGGCGCTCACTCCCGTCGAGGACGGCCGCGCTGCCGCAGTGCTCGGCATCGAGGCGAAGAGTGCGGAGGTGGCGGCAGGATTCCGGAGCTTCGCCGCGGGAATGAGCCAGCCGGTCGTGGCGCTCAGCCAGCGGCTCGCCGGGGTCCTGAAGTTCACGCAGGGTGTTGCCGGCCTGACCCGAGCCGGCGACCGCTGGCGAATCGCGATCACCGGCGGCTCGACGCACGAGACGGATGGGATCGTGCTGGCGCTTCCCGCCTACGCGGCGGGCCGGCTGCTCGAGAGCGTTGGCGTCACGCACGCGCGCGCCCTCGCCGAGGTGACCTACCTGCCGAGTGTGACCGTGTCGCTCGCGTATCGGGCGGATCAGCTGGGTTCGCCGATGAGTGGGGCGGGGTTTGTGGTGGATCCGAACATCGTAGGGGCGCAGCATGCTGCGCCCCTACCTAATCACGCGCCACTACACCTGCGCGCGTGCACCTATGCGTCGGCGAAATTTCCCGGCCGGGCCCCCGCCGGCCACGTGCTCCTGCGCGCATTTCTCGCGCCGGGAGATGGCGATCCTGCGAACGCTGCGCATACACAGCTCGCCGCGATTTTAGGCCTTCGCGGCGAGCCGCTCTGGTCTCGGGCGTTCCACTGGCCACGCGGGCTGCCCCGCTACCACGCGCCGCATCGCGATCATCTCAGTGAAGTCCGTCACCGGCTGACCCGGCTGCCGCCCATCGCGATCGCCGGCGCGGGCTATGACGGCGCCGGGGTGTCGGCCTGCGTGCGCTCCGGGCGCGAAGCGGGGCGCCTCATTGCACGGTGGATGGCTCGGTGACGAGCGGAATCACCTCTTCGGCAAAGCGCTCCATCTCCTCGAGCTGAGGGCTGAACTGCAGCAGCAAGAGATCGACGCCCGCCTGCTCGAACGCACGAATCCGATCCGCAATCTGTTCCGGTGTGCCCGTGAGTCCCGCCTTCAGCCCGCGATTGGAGACGGAGTAATCCTCGAGGCTCACACGCTGCTCGAGCTGCGTGTTGGCGAGCCACTGTTCGTAGTTCGCATAGCCAGCGGCATTCTGCCGGACGTCGGTAATTCGTTCCACCTCGCGCCGCGCCGCCGTTTCCGTGGCACGGCACACAACGTAGCCGGCCACGCCGTAGACGAGCGGCGGGAGATCGTTGGTGTCGCGCTGTGCCTGCATGTCCACGATCTTTGCGCCCACGCGCTCGGGGGGGTCGCCGTGCATGAGATAGCCGTCGCACGCCCGGGCGATCAACGCTTTGGCTTCCTCGGCCCACCACGACGAGACCACGTTCAGCGACAGCCGGCCGCCCGAGATGTGATCGATGTTCGCCGCCTGTTTGGCGAGCAACGCCGGCGGGTGAAACGTCGGGCGCACGGCCACCATCAGCTCCAGCCGATCGGTCACGGCCGCCAGTGCGGCGGCCGTGGACCATGCATCCAGTGCCGGGGCGTCCGGTCCCTTGATGTCGTTGAGGTTGAGCTCGGCGATGAGCGTGAGGTCGAAGCCGGCCCGCTCACTCGCGCGCGCGAGCTTCCGCACGTACGACCACTCCGCTTCCATGCGCTCGTCCTCGACGTTGCGCAGCCACCCGCCGAATACCGGTAACCAGTATCCGAACCTCATAGGCCGGCCTCCTGTTCGACGAAGTCGGCCAGCCGCGCGAACGGATCGAATCCCACGACGCGCGGTGCGTCGGCCACGAAGTTCGAGAGCGCATTGATGTCGTAGTAGTACAGCCGGCCGGTGCGGTCATCGATCGTGTACTCAATCCCCCCGACGTCGATGCCGCACGCGGTCGCAATCCGCTCCACTTGTCGCGCAATCTGGGACGGCGGCTCGTAGCCCTCGACGCGCAGGCCGTTGCGCGGCGCGTCGACGGGGCAAGCGGTGCGCACGAGCTCCTTCCCCTCGGTCGTCTGGCAGACGTCCGCGGGGCAGAGATTGAATGTCTCGCCGGAGGAGTAGACGCGAATGGCGTACAAGAACCGTCCATCCAGCACCTCGACCCGGGTGATGCGCCCCTCTTCGGAGGGGATGAACTCCTGGACCAGCGCGGTGTGGTCGGGCCCCAGCTCGAGCCCGCCGGTTACCGCAGCCGCCGCGAGCTGGGCCGGGGTGTCGAAGCGCACGATGCCCGCGCCGCTGCCTCCCACGTTCGGCTTCACGACCACCGGGAATTCGAGCTCCTCGGCGGCGGCGGCCGCGTCAGCGGCGTCGTTGATCACGCGGGCCGCCGGGTAGGGAAGCCCCAGCTCGCGGAGAATCGAGAGCTGCAGCGCCTTCGACGTCTCCGCCTGATAGGCCCGTGTCCCGTTGATGACGCGCACCCCGTAGCGCTCGAGGTGAGCGAGAAACTGATGGGCATAGAAGACCGCGTGCCCGTGGCCGCGCTGCCATGCCGACGGACTCATACGATTGAGCACCAGATCGACTTCGGGCTGGCTGCCCGGATCGAAGCGGTGGCGCTCGGCGTGGAGCCGCGTGTAGGGAATGCCGCGCCGGTCGAGCTCGGCGAAGAGCGGAGTGAACCAGTGCGGATGCTCGTAATAGATGCCGATCATATCGTCACCCCCGCCGCGAGTGACGCCGCCTCTAGCGCCGCGCGCTCGATTCGCTCGACCAGACCCGGCTCCGGCACGCCGGCGCGGAACTGCGCATCAGTGCCGTACACGCCCGTCGCAACCACGAGGGCGCCGACGCTGGCGAACAGCGGCCGCAGTCCGTGGTCGACGGCGAGCAAATGACCTGGTCCGCCGCCGGTGGCGATCGGGATGCCGACCTTGCGCGCGAGGGCGTCTTGGGGCAGGAGATCGAAAAACACCTTCAGGAGTCCGCTGTAAGTCGCGCGATAGATCGGTGTGCTCACCACCACAATTCCCGCATCCAGGACAGCTTGAATCGCGTCCGCCACATCCCGATCCTCACGCCGGCCGAGCAGCGCATCAGATGGCAGGTGCGCGAGATCGATGAGCCGCGTAGGCCCGGCACCCTGGCGCTCCAACGCTGCGAGCGCCAGCTCCAGCAACGCCCGTGAGCGCGAGGCCGTGTTGGGACTGCCCGACAAGCCGATGACTGATGCCGTCACAATTTCCTCCTGAAAAAGCGATCGGCCGCGACTCGAATCGTGGAGTCGCGGCCGATCTTGGTGCGTTGTCTTGGGGGCGGGAGCCCGCTGCTATCTCATGTCAACCCGCATGCCGACGCGCCAGACCGTCCGCTCCCCGACAACACATGGGGCGGCAAACACGGCAGCACATCAGCATGGTGACTGGCTTCATCGTTCGCGAAACCTAGGCGTGGCGTCGGGCTTCTGCAACCACCCCGTCCACGGTCAGTCCGAACTCCTTGTAGATCCGCTGATACGGCGCCGATTCACCGAATCGTGCGATGCCCATGATCACACCATTGTCTTCCGGGACCCAGCGGTGCCAGGACTGCGGCGCGGCTGCTTCGACGGCAATCCGCGGCACACCGGGTGGGAGCACGGAGTTCCGATAGTCCTGTGACTGTTTGGCGAAGTACTCGATACAGGGCATCGAAACGGCACGCGGCCGTCGGCCCTCAGCCTTCAGCTTTTCATACGCCCCAAGGATTAATTCGACCTCAGACCCGGTGGCCATCAACACGATGTCGGGGTTCGGGGAGTCGGCGAGGACGTAGCCGCCCTGATGCAGCCCGGCCGCCGGCGCGTACTTAGTGCGATCGACGACGGCCACCTTTTGACGCGTCAGCACCAGCGCCACGGGTCCGTTGCGATGTGAAATGGCTGCGCGCCACGCCTCGACGACTTCCGTTGGATCGGACGGGCGGATCACGGTCATATTGGGGATCGCGCGCAACGCGGCGAGCTGCTCGACCGGCTGGTGCGTCGGCCCGTCTTCGCCCAGGCCAATGGAATCGTGGGTGAACACATAGATGGGCCTGAGATGCGTCAGCGCCGCCAGCCGAATGGATGGCCGCATGTAGTCGGAGAAGATCAGGAACGTTCCGCCGAACGGAATGAAGCCTCGATGGAGGGTGATGCCGTTCAGCACGGCGCCCATCGCGTGCTCGCGGACGCCGTAGTGGAAATTGCGCCCCGGTCCGCCCCCTTTTATTTCGGTGTTGTTCGAGCCGGTGAGATCCGCTGACCCGCCGATCAGCTCAGGGAGCTTCGCGGCGATGGCGTTCAGCACCTTCCCCGACGCCGCGCGCGTCGCCTGCGCGTCCGCCGGCCCGAATACCGGCAGCGACGCGTCCCACCCCGCCGGCAACCGGCCCGCGATCCGGCGCTCCAGCTCGGCGCGCTGATCGGGATGCGTCGTGCGGTACGCATCCCACTTCTTTTGCCACTCGGCTTCCAGCCGGGCGCCTCGGGTCTTGGCGCGCCGCCACTGCTCGAGCGCCTCCTCCGGCACATAGAATGGCTCGAGCGACGGCCAGCCGAGGTTCTGCTTCGTCGCCTTCACTTCGTCGACGCCCAGCGGCGCGCCGTGCGCCTCGGCGGTGTCCTGCTTGTGCGGACTTCCCCACGCGATGTGCGTCCGCACGATGATGAGCGAAGGGCGGTCGCGGACACGCTTCGCCTGCGTGATTGCCTCATCGATCGCGTCCAGATTGTTGCCGTCGGCGACCCGCTGCACGTGCCAGCCGTAGGCCTCGAAGCGCTTGACGGTGTCGTCGGAGAAAGCCAGATCGGTGGAGCCGTCGATCGTGATGCGATTGTCGTCGTAAAAGCCGATCAGCTTGCCCAGCTTCAGGTGTCCCGCGAGCGAGCACGCCTCGTGCGAGACGCCCTCCATCAGATCGCCATCGGACGCGAGGAAGTAGGTGTAGTGATCGATGATCGTCTGGCCGGGCCGATTGAACAGGGCCGCGAGCTGCGCTTCGGCGATCGCCATGCCGACGGCATTCCCGGTACCCTGACCGAGCGGTCCCGTCGTGGCTTCGACACCGGGTGTGACGCCGTGCTCCGAATGTCCCGGGGTGCGGCTGCCCCATTGCCGGAACTGTTTGATGTCGTCGAGGGTGAGGTCGTATCCGGTGAGGTAGAGGACGCTGTAGAGCAGCATGCAGGCGTGGCCCGCCGAGAGCACGAAGCGATCGCGGTCCAGCCACTCGGGATTCGCGGGGTTGTACCGGAGATGGCGCTGCCACAGCACATAGGCGAGCGGCGCCAGCGCCATCGGCGTGCCCGGATGGCCCGACTCCGCCTGCTGCACGGCGTCCATCGCCAGCGCGCGGACCGTGTTGATGCAGAGCTGGTCGAGGCCGACCGTCTCGGTCAGAGCAGGCCGGACTTGGCGGCTTGCCACAGTTTCGTCAGTCGGTCGAAGCCGTCGACGAGCATGTCGACCTGTTGTGGGGATGGCGACGCCTGGGCGGCGACCTTCAGCTCCTCGACCAGCTTCGGCATCTCGCGCCGCCCTTGCTTCGTGCTTTCGATTCCGATCCGCGTCAGGAGCTCCAGGATCCTCTGACGCGCAGCCGCGTCCTTCGGAACTTGCCACAAGAATTCTGCCGTCTGTTTCCCATCGGCACACATCTGGCCGAGCGGGTCCATTAACGGCTGACGCGATGGACGGCGTGCTTTCGGGTCATTCATCGGAGCAGATAATCTAATACCCACTCTAAAGGGTGGGCTCGGCGAGCATTGTCCTTAAGGACATTGTCTGCCGAGCGCAGGCTTTAGCCTGTGAACAACGCGATACGCATTGCACACCCTACTGTTCGTACCTAGCTTGCGAGTCCCATGATCCCGGTTCTGCTGCCGATCCTCCTCCAGACCGTTCCGGCGGACTCCGGCGAAGTGCACCTGCGCAACATTCGACAGCTGACCTTCGGTGGCCAGAACGCCGAGGCGTATTTCTCCCGCTCGGGACGGCAAATCATCTTCCAGCGGCAGGAAGCGGACTCCGGGTGCGACCAGGAGTTCGTGATGAATGTCGACGGCACCGGCTTGCATCGCGTGTCGAGCGGCAAGGGCCGATCTACGTCGCGAATGCGGACGGACAGGGCGCCCGGCGCATCACGAATAATCCGCGCTACGACGCCGAAGGGACGCTCTCCCCGGACGGCAAGACGATCGTGTTTACGTCGTTGCGCAATGGCGACCTCGATATCTACACAATGGGCGTGGAAGGCCGGAACCTGAAGCGGCTGACCCGCACGCTCGGCTACGACGGCGGCCCCTTCTTTTCACCGGACGGCAAGCAGATCGTCTATCGCGCCTGGCACCCACAGGCCGCCGCCGACTCTGCGGACTACCGTGGACTGATCGCGCAGAACCTCGTGCGGCCGGTGCGCATGGAGATCTGGGTGATGGATGCCGACGGCTCGCATCAACACCAAGTCACGAATCTCGGCGGCGCCAGCTTCGCTCCCTATTTCCATCCCGACGGCAAGCGCATCATTTTCGCTTCCAACTACAAGACCCCGCGCTCCCGCAACTTCGACTTGTATCTGATCAACGCCGACGGCTCCGGTCTCGAGCAGATCACCACCAACAGCGAGTTCGATGCTTTCCCGATGTTCTCGCCGGACGGCCATCAACTCGTCTGGGCCTCGAACCGCAACGGGAAAGTTCAGGGAGAGACGAATATCTTTATCGCTGACTGGATTGAAAAGCCGTGAGCTCACCCCGCCCTCCACAACCGCAGCCTCCGCGGCGAAGCGCGCGGGACGAGGCGATCGCATGGCTCAAGGCGATCGGATTCGCATTGCTGATCTGGACGGTGCTGCGGTCGTTTCTCATCGAAGCCTTCCGCATCCCATCGTCGAGCATGGAAAACACCCTGCTCGTGGGCGACTTCCTGTTCGTGAACAAGGCGGTCTTTGGGGGTGAGCTCGAGATTCCGTTGACCGGCATTCACTGCTGCCGTCTGCCGTCATTCGGCACGCCGACGCGCGACGAGGTCGTCGTGTTCCGCTCAGTGGAAGACTCGACACCGGACCTGAACATCGTGAAGCGCCTGATCGGGACGCCGGGGGACACGCTGCAGATGGTCCACGACACCGTCATTCGCAATGGACAGCGCCTGGAGGAGCCGTACGCCCTGCACACGGCGCTGACGCCCCCTCCCGATGACCAGTACCGCGGCTAGATCCGAGCCTTGCAGCTCCCGCAGTACGTCGGACGAGATCCAGACCACTACCATCCGACGACGCACGACTGGGGACCAATCGTCGTCCCGCCGCAGCATTATTGGGTGATGGGCGACAACCGCGACGAGTCCTACGACAGCCGCTTCTGGGGATTCTTGCCGCGGGAGCACATCCGGCCGGGGACGGCCGTTGATCATCTATATGAGCGTCGCCACTCACCCGTTCCGCGTTCGCTGGAACAGGCTGTTTCGGCATCCATCCTAGTCATCGGTTCCCGGTCGTCGGTTATCAGTACTGATGACCGATGACTGAAAACCGACTACTTGTATCGATAGGTAATCCGACCGCGGGTCAAATCGTAGGGAGACAGATCGACCGCGACGCGGTCACCCTGGAGGATGCGAATGTAATTCTTGCGCATCTTCCCGCTCACGTAGGCCAGGACTTCGTGTCCATTTTCGAGTTTTACGCGGAACGTCGTATTGGGAAGAACTTCGGTGACGGTCCCCATCATCTGTATGGCGTCACCAGCCACGTTTACTCTCGCTCATAAGCTCCTTGGATCCATGGTCGCATCGCGCGGCGGCTCCATCGCCCGCGTGATATAGAAGGCATGCCGGCTGCAGGCCGCGCATTTCAGGCTGATTCGTTCCGGGAGAATCAGTTCGCCAACCCGTAGTGCCCGGCGTCGCGGCGAACGCTGGATCGTCCTGGTCCCGCACGAGGGGCACACGAGTGGCTCGTGCGCCCGGTCCGCCGCAATGAGCGCCAACGCTTCGGGCGCCCGATATTCCTTGATCCCCCGTCTGCCCACGGCAACTCCCCTCCGGTCCGAAATCTATACTACCCTGATCTTGACGCACTTCCCCCAGGGGGTATCTCTCGGGCAACAGGAGCTCTCCATGGACACCCCACGGACCCGTCCCCGCGCCCCGCGCAGCCCAGCGCCGCGCCCCGTGTTTGAGCCAATCACCACCGTCGCTATCGACGCGGTGTCGCCTTCGGATCGTGGCTTCACGCTGACCGGCCAGGGCGCGGACCGGACCGAATACCGCCTGGATATGCGCTTCGACCTGCCACTCGACCCCCGCACCCGCACCGTCCTCGCGGAGCTGCTCTCGCAGTCCGACCTCACGATTTCGCGCCGCGGCAACCGCAATTCTTGACGCCCTTCGGGGGCCCTAGTAGCTTGCCGCCACCTTTACCACGCCTTTCATGCCAGCCGAGCTCGGTGGTTCGCAAATCTCGTCGTTGCTCGAAGCCCTACCCGGCATCGCCAGTGTGCTGCGCAGTCCGGTTGCGGACGCGCTCATCAAGGCAATGCGGGGCGCGGCCGGTTTGGCCGACTTTACGGCCGAGGATGCCGAAGAGTTGGTGCGGTACGCGGTGCGGCGGGGTTTGATCGGTCCGGACGAAGGCGATCGCGTCCTGGCCGAGGTGCAGGATGGGCTGCGCAAGAAGAAGCCGGTCGCCGTGAAGAAGGCGCCCGCAAAGAAAAAGAAAAACCGCCGCTAAATTCGGAAGCCGCGGACCAACCCACGCAGTTTCTCGGCCGCCTGGAGCAGATTTCCGGCGGCCGCTGCCATTTCCTGCGTGGAGGCGCCCTGTTGCTCCGTGGCGGCCGTGACCTGCTCAGCGCTCGATGCGTGCGAGACCGCGCGGCTGACCACCTGCTGCGCCTGCGCTCCCAGCTGCTCGGTCACGCCGCGATTCTCCTGCGCCGCGCGGGTGACCCGTGACGCGGCCTGCTCGACTTGCTCCACGGCCGCGACGATCTCGGTGAGGCCGCGCGCGGCGCCCTCGGCAACCGATTCGATCCCGCGCACCTTCGCCTGTCCGACCGCCATCGTTGCAGTGACCTCCTCGACCTGCTCGCGGATCACGCGCGTCGTGCGGGCGACGTCTTCCGCCGCGCGCGCCGACTCGTCCGCCAGCTGGCGGACTTCCTCGGCGACCACCGCGAAGCCCCTGCCGTGCTCGCCGGCGCGCGCCGCCTCGATGGCGGCGTTCAGCGCCAGCAGGTTGGTCTGCGATGAGATGCGCTTGATGAGGTCGACGAAGTCGTCGATCGCGGAGCTTTGCTCGGCGAGCTGTGTGACTTCGGTGCCGGTGGTGCGCACGACTTCCCGGACGTCGAGCAGGGTGTTGCCCGCGGCCGCGATGTCGTTGCGATGACGGTCGGCGACGGTGCGAATCTCCTCGCCGAGCCGCGCGACCCGCGACGCGGCGTCCGACATCTCCGCGGTCGCCTTGCGTTGCTGCTCCAATGCCGTCTGCGTCGCGTTCAGCTCGTTGCGTTGATTCTCCGCGCCGCTCGAGATCTCGAGCATGGCGCTGGAAACCTGACTCGAGGACGCGGCCAACTCCTCGCTGACAGCCGAGAGGTCGCTCGCCGATGCGGCGATCTTGTCCGCGGAGCCGACGACCTCGGAGACGATCCCCCGCAGCCGCTCCCCCATCAGCCGCATCGCGTCGGCCAGCACCTGAAACTCGCGCGGCATCCGCCCGGTGGTGACGGGTCGCAGGTCGCCGCTCCCGAACCGTTCGGCCGCGGTCACGAGGCGAACCAGCGGCCCTTCGACCCAGCGCAGCGTGAACGCGCCGACGACCGCACCGACGAGCGCAGTGGCGATCAGAACGAGCCATAGCAGGATCTCACGCTGGCGCGCGAGGGCGGCCAGTCGTTCCCCGACCAGTCCGGCCTTGTCCGACTGGCGTACCGAGAGGTCACGCACGAGCCGCGTCAGCTCCGTGACCTGCGCCCGGACACCTACCGCCAGCGACTGGGCCTCCCCCGATCGCTGAGGTACTGCTCCGCCGCGCGGATCTCGTCGAACGCGGCCGTCACCAGCCCGTTTCCGACCTCGCTCGACTCGCGCAGGTGCGCGATCTCGGTCGCCAGCGAGCTGCGGAGCGTGCCGAGCGACGTGACGCCGACAACCGCGGCGAGGACGAGCCCGGCGAGCAGGCCCGACAGGCCGAGGATGATCCGCCAGCGGATCGTGTCGAGCGACGTCATTGCCCGCCCCCCGGCTCGGGGGTAAGCCGGCCCTCGCGCACGGTGCCGATGACCACCGGTTTTGCCGGCACGTCCCCGTTGGCGTCGAACGCGATCTTGCCGGTGACCCCTTCGAACGCCGGAAGATCTCCGCCGATCCGGGCCAGCCGGTCGCGGATCTCGCGCCGGCCGCCGGCATCCGTAAGCACACTCGCCAGGAGCTGGATGATGTCGTACGCGGCCGCGCCGCGATGGTCGGGGCGCTCTCCCGGGTACGCGCGCGCGTAGGCGGCGACGAATTGGGCGTTGCGCTCACCCGGCTGGTCCACGAGGTAGGCGACGGACATCCGGACGCCCTCGGCCAACGAACCGGTCGTTTCGATTCCGCTCAGCGCGTCCCCCCCGAGCGTCGTCCAATGGACGCCGATGCGCCCCATCTCCCGTAGCGCGAGCTCCGCGCCGCCCCGGTCAGTCGCCAGCATGAGGGCGTCCACTCCACCCTCCTGCCGCAGGCGGGACAGATAGGGCTCGAGACTCGCGGTGCTGGAAAGCATCGGGTCCTCTTCTACGACCTGTCCGCCCAGGCGCTTGAACTCCGCCGTGAAGCTGCCGCGCAAACCCCGACCGTAGTCGTCGTCGAGAAAGATCACCCCCACCCGCCGCGCGCTCAGCATCTGACGGGCGTACCGAGCCAGCCGCGCGCCATGACTCAAATCGCTCGGGCAGACGCGGAAGATGTAGGGATTGACCCCTGAGAGGTCGGGGCTCGACGCCGATGGGGAGATCATGACGAGCGGGCGACGGGCTTCTCCATAGATGCGACCCGCGGCGAGCGAGGCGCTCGAGTTGAGATGGCCTACGACGGCGACGATCCTAGGGTCCTCGACCAGCTGCTGCGCGATGCGAATCGCGACTTCGGGGCTGCCGCTGTCGTCCATGATGCGCAGCGCCAACTGGCGGCCCCGGATCCCGCCACGGGCATTGACCTCCTTGACCGCCAACTCCGCCGCGTGCCGCATGGAGACGCCGCGGGGCTGGGAGAAGGGTCCGGCGAGGCCGAGGACAATGGTGCCGCGGCTGCTTCCACGGGAGCAGGCGGTAAGCGAGAGGATTGCGGCGAGGACAGCCCGGCACCTGCGCATGAGCGGGCAAGGTTAAGGCAGCGAATGGGATAGCGCAATATCCACGCGCTTTCCACATTACGTGCATGGATGCGATTCGCCGGCTGTGCGGATTTGCGGCGGCACTCGAGCGTCTCCTCAACGCCGGGGACGCCACGGAGTTGGAAGCAACATGGGACGAGCTGAACCTGGGTCAGGTAGGATGGGAAGCGCTGGCGCTCGCGCGCCGCGCCAACACTGAAGCACTCGAGCCCGCGCTCGCCGAAGTCGATCGTCGCTTGCTCGCCGCGCTGGAGCGCTGCCGCGCGTTTCTCGATCCGCACATCGTCACATTCCGCGTGCCCGAGTTGGAGCGCTGGCAGCATGCCGCGGCGGCCGCGCTCGTCGGCGCGCGCTGGGGGGTGGCAGGTTTGAGAACCGTCATTGCGGACACGCAGGCGCCCCTGGGCCGCCGGTATTTCGCGTTCCTCGCGCTCGCCGAGCGCCATCCGAAGGAGGCGTGGCCGCTATTCGCGAAGTATCTGCAGACACCCGGTGCTCACCACGCCTTTGTCGCCGCGGCGGTCGAAGCGGCGCGCTATTATCCCGGTCAGGCGCCCAACGTGATCGCGTTGTTCCAGCGGATTCGCGGTGACGAGATGCTGCGCCGCTTCCTCGCCCCGAAGATTCTCGAGTCCCTCTACGTGCTCGCCGACCCGGCAGCACTGCCGCTGTTCGAGGAGCTGCTCGTCGCGGGCCATACCAATGCCGATGCCGGGCGCTGCGAAGTCACCCGAGCCCTGGTTGCCGTGCGCAAACTGACGGGCCGCGTCGCGGCCAGCAGCAAGTTCCCCGATCCCGAGGAGCCGACCGTTATCCGGGCGCTCGATGAGGCACAGCGGATCTTTGAGGAGGAAAAGGACCGGCTCGAGCCGGTCGTGGTCATTTGACGAAGGCCGCCAGTTTCTCCTTGTAGGCTCTCCCGCCCATGTCGTACGTGTCGTTGTGGCCTGCTCCCTCGATCATCACAAACTCCACGGGTCCTGCCGCCGCTGCCGCCACCTCATGTCCCATTTTCATGGGGACCAGCATGTCCGCGGTGCCGTGGAAGATGAGGACGGGACAGTGAATCCGGTGCATCGCGCCGACATTGTCCAGACTCAGCTGGACGAGGAAGCTCGGGAAGATCCGGTAATGCTGGGCAGCCATCCCCCGCGCGCTTGTGAATGGTGACTCGAGAATCAGTCCCGCCACCTCGTGTGTCGACGCCGTGTGCGTGGCGGCCGCGCTCCCGAGCGAACGGCCATAGACGTACACCCTATGGCGATCGACGTCCGGACGCGCGATGAGCGCGTTGTACGCGAGATCGGCTGCTTCGTACATGCCCGCCTCCGTGGCTCGGCCACCGCTTGCCCCATACCCGGGGTAGTCGACGACCAACAGCGCCGCGTTGGGCGGCCGGAAATCGCGAATCGTCGGCCAGATGGCGCCGATGGTTTCGCCGTTGCCGTAAAACCACAACAGGGCGGCGGGGGGCGGCGAAGGGCGGCGAAGGGGCGGCAAATACCAACCAACCAGCTTCGTCCCATCATGCATCGTCAACTCGACGCGCTCGCCGTACCCCACCGTCTGCACGGGATCGGGCAACGCCGCGCGCGGTGCCGGGAACGTGATCTTTTCTTGCAGCGCCCAGAGCACGACCGAGAGGACGACGTAGATCCCCGCGATTCCCGCGACGATGGCCATGGCCGGTGTTAACTTGTGGCCCAATGGACCGGGGAAACCCACAGCTCGTCTCCCGCGCTCGAGGCGCGTTGCTCGGCCTGGTCGCAGGCAATCAGCTGGGCGTTCCCACCGAGCATCTGGGCACGGCGGAAGCCATCCGCAAAGCCTTCCCGAATGGGGTGGTCGATCTCGCTCCACCTCCCAAGAACTCCCCCTACGACGACGACGCGGCGATGGCGCTGCTGCTTGGCGAATCGCTGCTGGCCTCTAGAGGGTTTGACGCGAACGATGTCGCGCGGCGCTGGGTGAAATGGATGAAAGTGGACGGGCGCGGCATCGGCGTGACGACGAAGCGCGCGCTCACCTTGATCGACCGCGGGAAGGAGCCGTTTGAGGCGGGGCGGCTCACGTATCAGGAAAACCCGAGCCGTTCCGCCGGCAACGGCAGCGTCATGCGCTGCGTCCCCGTGGCGCTGCGCTACCACGACGATCCCGACCGCCTGATTCGCGTGTCGACCCAACAGGCGGCCATCACCCACGCCGACGAGCGCTGCACGTGGGGGGCCGCCGCGGTGAACCTCGCGGCTCGGGAGCTGCTGCACGGCAACATCTACTTCGTCGACGAGGTCCTGCATCGCATCGGCGATCGCGCGCCGCGGGTGCTGCGGGACGCGATCCATCGGGTGCCGCGCGAGTCGGAGGGCGACCTGCCGATCGCCCGCGCCGGTGAGGCCGGGTACGTCGTGCACTGTATCGAGATCGCGTTCTGGTTCGTCACGCACGACCGCTCGCTCGAAGAGACGCTCATCTCCCTCGCGCAGGCAGGCGGCGACACCGACACCAATGCCGCGGTGGCGGGCGCCCTGCTGGGAGCACGATACGGCGAGGTGGCCTTGCCGCCGCGCTGGGTGGATCAGATCACCGGAGTGGAGGGAATCGCGCAGCTCGCCGAGCGTCTCGTCGCCGCTATTTAGGCTTCGGCTTCGGGCGGTAGCGCGCGATCCGGTCCATCACATCACGGTCGTTGAGCGTGATCGAGATCACGCGCCAACCACGGCCGCCGCGCCAGTTGAGCCGGATGAAGCGCCTGCCTCTGGTCCATTCCCACATACTGCGCTCGCGGCGCGTCGGGACACCGAGGCGTTGGCGCATCTCATCCTGCCGGCGCCGCACCAGCGCGACTTTCCCCGAATCGACGAATGAAATGACCGACGTCCGTCCCTCGATGACGTTCGCGCTCAAATAGAAACGGGCACTATCGACCGGGTCACGCACGCGGACGCCGCAGTCCATCACCTGGGCCGTCTGGTGCATCGTTTGACACGCCAGGATGTCATCGTTGCTCTGGGCGAGCGCGCGCGCCTGGGCGGAGAAATCGCGATACGACAAGACCTTGCGAACGTTCTGCGCTTGCAGCCCTTTTGGACCCTGGGCAACGTCGAACTCGACGTTGTCGCCCTCGGCGAGGCTCCGGAACCCCTCCGCCTGGATCGCTGTGAAGTGGACGAACACGTCCGGACCCGACTCCTGCGCGATAAAGCCAAAGCCCTTCGCGTCGTTGAACCACTTCACCTTACCCTTAGCCATAACTGTTCAGACCTCAGCATTGGGGGCACAGCCCCGAACTGGAACGACCCAGGCCACCGCGGCGAGGGACGGGCTCAAACAAAAATCCGCGAGACATGTGGTCCTCGCGGAAGCGCAGACAGCCGATGACGGTGCCACGTATGCTTGAACCGCGGGCAAAAGTATTAACCACGTCAGAGCCTGTCAATCAGGACTGCCGATTCGTCTCACGGTCACTATTACGACATCATCGCAACACTTCCGCTCTTCCCGCGCGGCCAGTAACCTCAGGCTCCCCTATTCCTGCCGTCAGATGGAGGCTCTGCACATGTGGCTCCCCGCGTTACTGTCGTTAGTCGTCCTACAACAACAGATCGCCAAAGTCGAAGTCCAACCCAGCGGTGCCGAGGTGCCCGTCGGCGGCAAGCTCCAGTTCACGGCCCGCGCACTCGACGCAGCGGGACAGCCAGTGCCCAGCGCTCAGATCGGGTGGTATGACAGCGCCATGCAGGGTCAAATGGACTCGACAGGCGTATTCACGGCCGGGTATCAGGGATACTCGCGTGTGACGGCCGTTGCGTACGTCCCAGGCGTGCAGGGGACTCAGGTGTTTGGGACTGCATTGGTGCACGTGCTGCCCGAACCGCCTTCCCACATTGCACTCGATCCGCGTCCCGCTCGCCTTGTCGCCGGTTCGCGGCTCACACTTTCGGCCACACCGTTCTCGCGGCACGGCGATAGGCGTTCCGATCCCGTGACGTTCGCCTCGAGCAACCCACGGGTCGCGACCGTGACGAATGACGGCCGGCTGCGCGCCGTGGCTGCGGGCCGCGCCACGATCACCGCGACGGCCGGTCCGGCGACGGAGACCCTCACCCTGCAGGTGCTGCCGAACAACATCGTGCGCGTCGCCATCGAGCCCGGGACCTCGACCGTGCGCACCGGCGACGTCGTGAAATTCACCGCGACCGCGCGCACCGCAGCTGGGCGCTCGATCGGCGATGTCGCCATCGACTGGGCGGTCTCGGCGGGGTCCGGTGTATCGGAGATCGACCCGAGCGGCACCTTCGTCGCCGAGCTCGCGGGCGACTACACCGTGACGGCGTCGATCGGCGGGAAGGAGGCCGACGTCGTCGTGCACGTTGCGCCACGGGAAGTGGGACGTGGCATCGAAGTCCGGGGTCGAGTGCCGATCACGATGAGCGCGGCCGAGGTCTGGGTGCATCCGTCAGGAACGTGCGCATATCTGTCGACCATCGCCGACCGTGTGTACGCGATCGATATCACCGATGTCACCCATCCCAAAATCGTCGATTCAATGATGACGAATGCGCGCATCGTCAACGACGTCATGACGACGGAGGACGGGAAGTACGGCGTCTTTTCGCGTGAGGGAGCGTCGGACCGCAAGAACGGCATCGTCGTCTTCGACGCGAGCAATCCGTGCCATCCCAAGCCGGTCTCGGCGTATACGGAGACGGTGTCGGGAGGTGTGCACAGCTCCTACGTCTACAAGGGTCACGCCTACATCACCGACGACGCCACGGGTTCGATGCGCGTCATCGACATTCAGGATCCGCAGCATCCCAAGGAAGTCGCCCGCTGGCAGACCGAGCAGACGGAAGCGGGCCGGTACCTGCACGACATCATGGTTGTCGACGGGCTCGCGTATCTGGCGTACTGGAACGACGGGCTCGTGATTCTGGATGTCGGCAACGGGATGAAGGGCGGGAGCCCTACCAACCCGCAGTTCGTTTCGCAGTACAAGTACGACCTGACGGCGACCTACGCGCGCGTCTGGCAGCTATTTGGGCAGGGATTCGTGCGGGGGACGCATACCGCGTGGAGGCAGGGTCGCTACGTGTTCGTCGGTGACGAGGTCTACGCAGCCCATCCGTACAAGGGTCTCCAGGACGGCAACAATCTGACGTTCGGCCGACTGCACGTGATCGACGTCTCGGATATCACGAAGCCGCGGGAAGTGGCCTGGTACGAGCCGACCGACGGCGGCGTCCACAACGTCTGGGTCATGGGCGACACCTTGTACCTCGGCAACTATCAGGGGGGCGCGCGGGCGGTCGATATCTCGGGCGAGCTGAAGGGCGATCTGTTGCGTGAGGGACGGGAAATGAGCTGGATTCTGACGGTCGATTCACTGGGGCATCGGCGGGCGCCGTTTGCATGGGGGGCGGTTGTGAGGGACGGCAACATTTTTGTGGCTGATATCAATACCGGTCTGTGGATTCTTCGGCTGGAGCCGAAACAGCAAGCGGTGCCGTAAAGGGGCTAAGAGGCTAGGAAAGCTAAGGGGCTAAGTGACTGTGTCCTAGTTACTTAGCCCCTTAGCCACCTAGCCCATGTCTTTGTTACGGCTGGCTGGCCGTCTTCGTACTGTCCGGTCTTAAGGCCGCCCGGAAGGCGGTCAAGGCATCGTCGTAATTCTTCAGCCGCGTCGTCAGCGTATTCGCGACCGTCGGATCCCGTCCGGCTGTCTTCTCACACGTCGGCAGCGCCGCATTCAACGAATCCAGCCGCACCGTCAGCTGCTTCGCCAGGACCCGCATCGAGTCGGCGTACGCGGTCGCCTGCATTTTGGGCCGGCCGCTGATGATGAACGAGCGGGCTGTACCGCACAGCCCCCCCAAGCGACGGGCCGCGCGCCGGCGCGTGAGCGAATCGGCCTGCTGCGTGCGGACGACACGATTCACGCCGTCGCGAATCTGCGCCACGCCGCGCGTTGCCGTTTTCAACCCTGCCATGTAGCGGATCTGCTCGATCGTCGGCGCGGGTGGCGGCGCCGGTGCCAGCGCCGGCACTGAGTCTTTGTGCGTTACGGTGTCTTGCTGATACGTGACAACCGTGATCACCATCACCAAGCCCAGCAACATCGTGGATCGCTCCTCTAACAGTTGAATTCCTGCTCCGTTATTATCTCTAGATGGCCGTTCCCGCAACTTCCCGCATCCTGCGGACTTTTGAAGATCGCGCCGACGCACTGGCCCATTTCTTTCAGCGCGCCGGTGAAGCACCGCGGCTCATCGCTTATGACGACGCGGTCGGCTTGCCGCTCGATCAGGCGCTCGCGGCGCTCGAGTGGACCGCCCAGGTCGGTATTCTCGCCGCCGAAGACCTCGTGCATGCCGCGCGCCTCAGCCCTGACTCTGCTGCCATCGTCGTCGAGCGCCGGGACGGAGACAACCACGTGTTCGTCTATTTCGGTCCGCGCATGGACGCGCCACCCGCCGACCCGTACGAAGGTACCTTGCTCTATGACGAGCCGGGAGTGCGCTCATACATTTTTGCGCAGCGCGGGCACGCGATGGCCCACTTTCTTCGTGCGACACACGGTCTCGGCGCCGCGTTGAGTCTGTTGTCACGCCGCGCACCCGAGCTGCGTCACATTCGTCGTTGGACACAAGCGCTCTTCGCAGAACCGGCAGTGGCCCGCTCGACGCAGTTGCTCGCGGGCTGGTTCGCAACTAGCGGCGCCGGGTTTCTCTTCGTTCCCGCCGATTCGGAAGAGCCGTTTGCCTACTGCGAAGTGGCGATTGAGGGGTAAATACCCCGATGTGGGAAGGTGTATTCTGTGGATTCACAACTCCACATCATGTGGATGAGGCGCGGAACAAGTTGCAGAAGCAGTCTTTACTCTCCACAAACGATGCACATCGAAGTGAGCTAACCCGAAGAAACATCGGCACTTGCGCGTTTTTTGAGCACCTCTATATTGATGTCACGCGAGTTGAAGGGAAGGGTTGGGACCTGGCGTCTCAACAACGCCTTTAACTCGAGTCCGAACGGAAATTCCGGGGAGGGCGCCGATGCAACCAAGGGCTCAGGCGCTCGTTGATCCGGGAGCAGCTCGCCGGGTCGGACAGCTGGGGCCAGTCGCGTTGAGAGAAGAACGAAGGGCGCAAGCCCTCGACTCCGGGTAGCCAATGTGTCGGAGCCCCCAAGCGGCTTATTGTGCCGGCTTGGGGGCTTCGTGTTTGTCCGAGCTCAGGTGTTGAGCCGCGGCAGGGTCGTGTCCACTTCGTGGGCCTTATGGAACGGCAGCCGCGGTCCGCGAATCGGAACGAGGTGCGCGATCGAATTGGCATAATACTCGAGCAGCGGCCGGCCACGGGGCAATACCACGAGCGTGTCGCCATCCGCGACGACCAGACGGCGCATGCGCAGCATCCGCCACGCGCGGTCCCAGACCTCGGCGATCCTGGCGCCGCCGCGTACGACCTTGCCGTTCACGTCCGTGAGCCGATCGCGCAACTGATCCATGCGCTCGAGCAGCGCGTCCTTCGTGACCACGGTCTGCCCAAACGAGAGCAGGGCCGCGGCGGCCAGGGGGACGGGCGTCACCGGGATGATGGCCCCGATGCGCGTCAGCATTTCGCGCGCCAATCGCTCGATCTCTGGCAGGCGCTCCTCCCTGGCGCGCGTCAGGACCTCCGCCCGCGCTGTCGTCAGCCAGGCGCGCAGCGACTGGGGCGCCCCGAAGTTCACCGCCACGCGGCCGTACCGCTTCAGCCGGCCGGTGAGCAGGCGCACGGTGTTGCTGACGAGGTACGACACGACCGTGCCGAGCTGCGCCAACCGGCTGGGCCGGTCTCCCTCGCCGATCAGCTCTCGAATCAGCGACCGATCCTCGAGCACCCGGTCGTAGTTCAACGCCACCGGCACGAACCAGATGTCACGGTCGAATGCGGGGTCGGCCAGCGTCCTGCAGATGTAGTCGAGCAAGCCGAGCTTGGGAGGGCGCAGCTTGCCGTCGCGCGACAGGCCGCCCTCGGGGAAAATGCCCTGCGTCACGCCGTTGCGCGTGATGAGCTGGACGTAGCGCTCCAAGACGGTGTGATAGAGCGGCTCGCGAAACTTGCGCCGGATAAAGTAGGCGCCGAAGGACTTGAAGACATACTCGAGGGGCCAGGCCCGCGCCCACTCGCCCACCGCGTAGCTGACATGGACGCCACGGGCGAGCACATACGCCACGACGACGTAGTCGGCATTGGACCGGTGGTTCATCAGATAGACCACGACGTCGCGCTTGGGGATCTGTTCGAGCGCCGCTTCGTCCTGATAATCGACACTCGTCTTGTAGAGCAGATTGACGAGAATCTTCGCGACGTTGTAGCCGAGCTTGTAGTACGACAACACGTTGAAGTGCGGGATGATCTCGTCGAGGTATTTCCGAACCAACCGCCGCACCGCCTTCTCGGAAAGGCCGTGCTCGGCCATATGCGCCTGCACGGCGGCGGCGATCGCGGGATCATCGGCGAGCGCTCGCCGCGCGAGACGTGGCTCCTGCTTCTTATAGCGGCTTAAGCGAGCGCGGAATTCGTGAATGAGCCTCCCTCCTTCTTGAGCTGGGCGTAGCCCATGCCCTTCAGCCGCGAGATGCGCATGCCCATCGGTGGGTGCGTGGCGAACGTGTCGGCGAGCCAGCCCTCACGATTGGTGAGGCGCCGGCCCAGCGGGTCGCAGATGCAGAGATGCGCCGCGCCGCGCTTGATCGACTCGGTCGGCGCGGCCGCCGACTCGATCTTCTCGAGCGCACTCGCGAGCGCCAGTGGGTTGCGGGTGAACTGTGCGCTCATCGCGTCCGCGAGGTACTCGCGCCGCCGGCTGACCGCCATAGCGAGCAGCTGCGTGACGAGCGGCGCGATGATCCACGAAATGACCCAGAGCGCCAGGAGAATGGCGAGGAGCGGACCCGCGTCCTTTGCCCGGCGGCCACCGCTACGCCCCGGCAGCCGGCCCCCGCGGCCCATCATCCGGCCCATTCCGTCGCGCACGAGCAGCACCGCGCCCACCAGCGCCGCCAGCGTCGTCATCAGCCGGACGTCGAGGTTCTTGACGTGACCGAGCTCGTGGCCGATCACGGCCTGCAGCTCGTCGCGATTGCAGATCTTCAGTAATCCCTCGGTCACGGCGATGTGGGAGTCGCGCGGATCGTGCCCTGTCGCGAAGGCGTTGGGATCGGGGTCGGGAACGATCCAGATGCGGGGGCGTGGCACGCCGGCCGCGATCGCCATCTCGTCCACGACATTGGCCACCTGGCGCTCGGCGTCGGTCTGCGGGTCGAGCAGCTCATGCGCGCCCGTCGCCCACAGCACCTTCTCCGGCCCGGTCTTGTAGGCATACCAGGCGGTCACGATCGCCGCGGCGGTGAGCACGATTCCCAGCCACGGGAAGGGGTGATGGTTGTTCGACAGCGCCCAGATGTAGTCCCCACCGAATCCCAGCCAGGCGAAAAACAGCACGAAGCCAATCACCAGCCAGGTCGTGCGCCGGCGATTGGCTTCCTGTTGTTGAAAGAGATTACCGTCGGGAGAGGTCAACCTGCGGCACCGCGCGTTCAGCTTGATCTTCGATCTCCCACAGATCCGTCCGTTCTGCGTGCGCCAACCCCGCCACCAGCGTCGTGGGGAACTGCTGCTGCTTGGTGTTGTACTGCGTCGCCGTGTCGTTGTACAGCTGGCGCGCGAAGGCGATGCGGTTCTCCGTGGAGGTCAGCTCCTCCTGGAGTTGGCCGACGTTGCCGGTCGCCTTGAGGTCGGGATAGCGCTCGACCGTGACCAGCAGCCGCGAGAGCGCGCCCGACAGGGCGTTTTCCGCCTGGCTGATCTGCTTGATCCCTTCGGGGCCGGACGCATTGACCTTCACCGCCTGATTCCGGGCTTGAATCACGGCTTCGAGCGTCGATCGCTCGAAATCCATCGCACCCTTGACGGCGTTGACGAGATTGGGAATCAGATCGTGGCGGCGCTTGAGCTGCACATCGATCTGCTTAAAGGCGTTCGCAGTCTGATTCTTCAGCGAAACGAGGCCGTTATACGCGCTGACGATCCACAGACCAACGATGACCACGAGTACCAGCAGCACCCACATGATTACGTCTCCTGTAATGGTAGGGGCGCAGCATGCTGCGCCCGTACAGATGTATTACGAGCTGTGCGGCAGGAGTTTCGCGAGGGCCTGGCGGACCGTTTCGGCCAACCCCTGGTCGTCGGAGCCGAGGCGGACCAGGGGGTGGTCGGCATCGACGTGCAGCTCCACGCCGCGCGTCACAGGGATCCGACGCCACGTCGTCGGGCCGCCCGTTTCCTTGCCGGCGTCGCGCGTCAGCCACGCGGTGAGGGCACGACCGGAGCGCCCGCGGGGCATACCCTCCGCGCCCTTGAGCGGTAGGCGGTCGGGTGTGGGCAACGACGTGCCGAGGACCTGGGCACAGCGCCGTTCCAGGACGTCGCCGGTCTGGTCGTGCATGTCCTTGGTAATGGAGGCGAGGGTGGCGCCTTCCATTTGCCGCAGCTTGATCGCCAGCAGCTGGAGGAAGTGCCGGTAGGAGTAGGTCGCCGCGGTGCCCCGACCTTCCGGCGGACTCACCAGGCCGCGCGTGACGTAGAAGCGGATCGTCCGCTCGCTCGGCGCGGCGCGCGCGGCCGCATTGATCGGCGTCACGGCCGACGCGTCGAGGACCGCGCCCACCACGACCGACAGGTCCCGCAGGTTCCAGGGCGCGAGGTTGCGATACTCCCGGAGCACGTGCAGCGGATCGGCGTGGGCGACCGTCGTCATGCGTCCATCGCGTCCGACGCGCGGCCCTGCTGCAGGGCAGAGGAGACCCAATCCGCGACCTGCTTGAGGTTGAAGGGCTTCCGAATCACGGTGCAGCGGTGATGGTCGAGCCAGGTGCGCACTTCCTCCGCTTCGGCATCGCCGGTCATGATGGCGATATGCCCTTCCAGCGCCGGCCAGCGGTGAATGATGGCGAGATAGAGCGCGAGCCCCGACATCGTGGGCAAATGAATGTCGAGCAGCAGCGCGTCCGCTTCTTCCGAGGCGAGGATCTCGTACGCCGATTCCGCGGTACCCGCGCTGAGCACGCGATAGCCATGGCGCTCGAGGAACCGCTCGAGCACGCGCCGCAGCCCCGCCTCATCGTCGACGATAAGGACGGTTGCCGGCTTGCGCGGCGGAGACGTCATCATGAGGCTTGCGCCGCGCTGTGACGCGCGGGAGTCAGAAAGCCGTGGACAATGCGCTCGGTGGCCTGCTCGGGCGTCAGCGACAGTTTCATTTCACCCGCGGTGAGGCCGAGGTACTTTCGCGCGTGCTGCTGCAACGTCTTCGCCTGCGCGTAGCCGAGCCGCTTCGCGACGTCCTCGATGGTGAACCCGGGATCCTGCAACAAGCGGTGCGCGTAGAGCACGCGGGCGGCGGCGAGGATGTGCCGGGGGCTGGGCAGACCGGCGCGTGCGAACTGGCGCGCGCACGTGCCGCGGTCGATGCGCGCCTGGGCCGCGACCTGCTGGATGGTCTGCACCATGCCGGGATTGCGAATCGCATCCTCGATGACCCAGCGCAGCTGACTCGGTAGTGGCGCGATGGCGGGCGTCAGCTGGTCCACCAGCCGGTGCGACGCGGCGTGCATCGACTCGGCCTCGACGAATTCCCGCAGCCGGTCCGGGTGATCGTCCACGCCACGCAAGACGACCTGTCGGATACCGCATTGCCCGAGTGTGAGCAGCACGCGGGCTAACTGCGGAGTCATCAGCGTGTACAGGATCAGCCGGAGCGAGGGGAAGTGGAGGTGGAGTCGCTCGATTTCCTGGCCGCTCGTCGCCCCGCCGAGCGCGGGGTCCACGAACGCGATTTCCACGGGCCGGCCGCGGATCGTCTCGAGCGCGACATCCCACGTCGGGGCGCGGGCCAGCATGAAGCGTGGCGCGACCGCGCCGCGCAGCCTCTGATACTGCAGATCTGAGACTGCCGCGAGTACCAGCATTCCCCTACACGACCTCCGAAGAATTCCTAATGCCGCAAAATCGCCCTACGATGCCGCAAAATCGCCCTAACGAAATCGCCGATTCTACTCAAGTTGGCTGCTGTGTACGACTCACCATTCAACTCGATCAGTGGAGGCCCTATGTCGCGCCGGATCCGCACCCTCGTAGCCCTGTTCCTCGTCTCGTTTGCCCTCACCGCTGCGGCGTGTGCCGACGCATCGGGTCCGACCAATAACATCTGCGACAACAACAATCCGGCCACCTGCCACTAGTCTACCGGCCGAGGGTCGCTAGGGAAGCCGACACCTCGTTCAGCGACTCGCTCGGGTACGCAGGTGCTGGCGCGGCGCTCTCGACCTCTTCGGGGGCGCCGCAGTCTTTCGACCCACTAAGAATCGGCTCGATACGGAACACGAGTTCGTGCAAGCCGTGCGCGGTGGCAATCTCGTGCGCCTGCCGCAACTCGCTCTCCGCCCGCCGGCCGTTTCCGAACCGTGCGAACCCAATGCCTGCTTTCAGGCTGAAGTCGGCGCGGACGTTCGGCGGG
>QHUE01000135.1 GCA_003221825.1 Gemmatimonadota bacterium | reverse complement strand
GGCGCAAGGGTACGAGACGGTCCAGACGAACTCCGTCTATGTGACCTTCCCGATCGTCTCCCGTGACGGCGACACGCCGCGCGAGCTCGTCATCTGGACGACGACCCCGTGGACGCTGCTCTCGAACGTCGCCGTGGCGGTGCACCCCGACATCGAATACGGCGAGTATGCGCTCGCCGATCAGAGCGGCAACGTCGTGCACTATATCGCCGCCGCGGCGCGCGCCGGTGACGTGCACGTGCACGGTCGCCCCCTGAACCAGGGCACCCGCGTCGCCACGTACAGCGGCCGCGATCTGGTCGGCCGGAAGTACGTTCGCCCGCTGGACGTCGTGCCGCTCCCCCGCGAGGGCCAGCACAGTGTGGTCGTCGCCGGCAGCTTCGTGACGGTGGATGAGGGCACCGGCCTCGTGCACATGGCGCCCGCGTTCGGCGCGGACGACTACGCGTCGGGCCAGCAGAATGGCCTCGCGTTTGTGAACCCGGTCGCGCCCGATGGCACGTTCCGAGACATTCGCTGGCCGGAGCTCGAGGGCAAGCTCGTCACCGACAAGGAAACGAACCGGCTGATCATCGAGCGCCTGAAGCACGATGGCCGCTGGCTCGAGACCAGGCCGTACACCCACAGCTATCCGCACTGCTGGCGCTGCGATTCGCCCCTCATCTATTACGCCCGCAGCTCGTGGTTCGTCCGGACGACCGCGATGAAGACGCGGATGCTGGAGATCAACGCCGAGATCGACTGGCATCCGCCCGAAACCGGCGCGGGCCGGTTCGGCGAATGGCTCGAGAACAACGTCGACTGGGCGTTGTCGCGGGACCGCTACTGGGGGACGCCGCTCAACGTCTGGGAATGCGACCGGGACCGCGAGCACCGCGAAGTGATCGGGTCCTACGAGGAGCTCGCGCAGCGCTGGGGCAAAGCGCTGCCCGACGATTTCGATCCGCACAAGCCGTACATCGACGCGTACACGTGGCGTTGCCGCAACTGCGCCGGGGGGGGCGGCACGATGCGGCGCGTGAACGAGGTCATCGACGCTTGGTTCGACTCGGGCTCGATGCCGTACGCGCAGTGGCACTACCCGTTCGAGCATCAGGCCGACTTCAAGGCGCATTTCCCGGCCGACTACATCTGCGAGGGCGTGGACCAGACGCGCGGCTGGTTCTACTCACTGCTCGCGATCGGCGTCACGGCGTTCGACGCGCCCGTCTACAAGCACGTGATCGTGAACGAGCACGTGCTCGACGTGCACGGGCAGAAGATGTCGAAGAGCCGCGGCAACGTCGTCGATCCCTGGCAGGTGATCGGCGCGCACGGCGCCGACGCGGTGCGGCTCTATCTGCTCGGCCAAAGTCAGGTCTGGCTGCCGAAGCGGTTCGATGAGCGCCAGATCCCGGAGGTCTCGGGCGGGTTTCTGAACACCCTGCGCTCGACCTACGACTTCTTCCGCCGGTACGCCCAGGACTGGAATCCGCCCGCCGAGGAGGACGCGACGCCGCCCACGGAGCGGCCGGCGGCGGATCGCTGGCTCCTGGCCCGGCTCGACGAGGTGGTCGCGAGCGTCCGGCAGTCGTGGTCCGCCTACGACGTCACGGCCGGCGTCCGGGCGATCATGGATTTCGTGGGCGAGGACCTGTCGCGCTGGTACGTCCGCCGCAACCGGCCGCGCTTCTGGGCGCCCGACCGGGCCACCGACCCCATCGCGCTCGAGACGCTGCACGAGGCCCTGGTCGCCGCCGTCCGGCTGCTGGCCCCGGCGGCGCCGTTCATCGCCGACTGGGTCCATCGGGCCCTGACGGGGACGTCCGTGCACCTGGCCCCGTTCCCGGTGGACCGGGGGCACCGGGAGCCCGAGCTCTTGTCCGCCATGAATACCGTCCGGCGGCTGGCTTCCCTGGCCCGAGCGGCACGGGAATCACGCAATCTGCGAGTGCGGCAGCCGCTGGCCCGGATGCAGCTGGCCGTTCCGGCCGCGGCCCAGGGCCCGGCCTTGTCAGACCTGTTAGATATTCTGGCTGCCGAAGTCAACGTAAAAGCGGTCCAGGTGGTGGCGTCCGACCACGATTTGGTGCGGCTGCGCGGCAAAGCGAATTTTCGGACGCTCGGCAAGCGCTACGGAAAAGAGACGCCGCGCGCCGCTGCCGCGGTGGCGGAGTTGAGTGCGGCGGACTTGCAGACACTGGAGCAGGGCGGGACGGTGCGGAGTGGGGAATGGGAGTTCCGGCCCGAGGACGTGACCGTCACACGTGAAGTCGCCAGCGAATGGCTCGTGCAGGCGGACGGGCCGTACGTCGTCGCCCTGGATCCCGCGTTGAGCGACGACCTGGTGCAGGAAGGATTGGCGCGCGAGGTGGTGAATCGCGTGCAGCGCCTCCGCAAAGAGGCAGGGTACGAATACACGACGCGCATCGAACTGAGCATCACGGGCGCCGAGGATGTGGTGGCCGCGACCCGCGCGTTTCAGGGATTCGTCGAAGGCGAAACATTGGCACGCCGCATGGTGTTGGGTGCGGGACTCGACGAGCCCGATTTGCAGCGTGAAGTAGACATCGAGGGGCGCCGGACGACGATTGCGCTCCGGCGTCACGACGGAAGAAAGGGCGGAACCCGATAATGCCGACGAAGTCGACGAAGGTGAAGGCCAAAGCCGGCCTCAACAAGAAACAGTTGACTCACCTCGAGAAGCGGCTGCTCGAAGAGCGCGCCCGCGTCATCAAGGAGCTGGGCCACTACGGGGAGTCGTTCAATTCGAGCCTGCAGGCCTCGGATGGCGATCTCTCGAGCTACTCCTTCCACATGGCCGACCAGGGGACCGACGCGATGGAGCGCGAGAAGGCGTTTCTGTTCGCGTCGCAGGAAGGCCGCTACCTCTGGCACGTGAACGAGGCGCTGCGGCGGCTGTACAGCGCCCCGGAGCGCTTCGGCCGGTGCGAGCAATGCGGCGATCCGATCGGATTCGACCGACTCGACGCCCTCCCACATGCCCGCCTCTGCATCAAGTGCAAGGCCCGAGAGGAAGATGGTAAACGCCGCTGAGCGCCGGCTGTTCTGGGGGACGTTAGTCGCCGTCGTCGTGTCTGACTTCGCCACCAAGCTGATCGCCGAATCATTCCTGGCGCGGCGCCTGCCGCTGCAGGTGATCGGCGACACCGTGCAGTTCCGGCTCGTCTATAACGAAGGGGCCGCGTTCGGCCTGCACCTGGGCGACAACTCGCGCTGGATCTTCCTCGGCCTCGCGATCATCGCGCTGTTCGTGCTCGCCTCGCTGGTGCGCGGGACGCGGCCGGGCGACCGGTTCCGCCTCGTCGCGCTGGCGCTCGTCTGCGGCGGCGCCGTCGGCAACCTGATCGACCGCATTCGCAGCGCGCAGGGCGTCGTCGATTTCGTGGACGTCGGCATCGGCGCCTGGCGCTGGCCGACCTTCAACGTCGCCGATTCGGCCATTACGATCGGCGCGATCGCACTCGGACTCTCGCTGTGGCAGGAAGGCCGCGCGCAGCAACGGGCGAAGGAGGCGCGGGCGGCCGAGCCTTGAACCTCATTTTTTGTGTGATTGTTCAGTCTGAACGTCTCGACAAGTTTCTCGCTGACCAGCTCGCTCTCTCCCGCACACAGGCCGGACGCCTCATCGCCGATAAACGCGTGACCGCGCGCGGCAAAGCGCTGCGCGCCTCCGCCCTGCTGGAACGCGGGACGGAAGTCACGGTCGAGCTGCCCGAGGAACGAGCGCCACGCATTTACACGCCGTCCCACGCCTCTCTGAGTTTTGTTTTTGAGGACGAGCATCTCGCCGTGCTCGACAAACCGGCGGGACTCGTCGTGCATCCCGGTCCCGGCCACTGGAACGACACGCTGGTGAATGTGCTGGTTGGGCGGGGCACCGAGCTGTCCGGCGGGTCCACGGAGGGCCGGCCCGGCATCGTGCACCGCCTCGACCGCGACACCTCGGGGCTGCTGGTCGTCGCGAAGAGCGATCTCGCCCACCGCCGGCTCGCAGGCGCAATCGAGCGGCGCGCCGTCACCCGCGTGTACGCGGCGCTGGTGTGGGGCCACCTGCGCAAGAGCCCGGTGGACATCGACGCGCCGATCGCGCGCCATCCCAAGGAGCGCAAACGGATGACGGTCGCCGAAGGCGGCCGCCACGCCGTCACGCACGCGGCGCTCGTCGCGCGCTTCGCGCACGCCGACCTGCTCCGCGTGCGGCTCGGCACCGGTCGCACGCACCAGATTCGCGTGCACCTCGCCCACATCGGCTGCCCGATCGTCGGCGACCGCGAATACACGTTCGGCGGGAGTCGTCGCGTGACGCCGTCGGCACGCCCCCAAGCCGAACGCCTCGAGACGCTCGCGCCGCGGCAGGTGCTCCACGCCGCCGCGCTGTCGTTCGCGCATCCGGTGACGGGCGAACCGCTCGCGCTCAGGTCGGAATGGCCGGACGACTTGCGTCCCGCGCTGGCCGAAGCAGCGGCCGATGCAAATTTGCTTGCCGAGCGCAACCCCTTGCAGTATCTTGGCTTCTTCGCATCCGATGACTGACGGAAGCCTCGTTTCCGCACGATTGCTCGTGTTCCGCGTGGGAGCACTGGCGTGCGCGGCCGAGGTGGACCAAGTGCGGGAGATTCTCCCGCGCCTCCCAACGACGCGTATCCCGGGCGCGCCCCCGGTCGTGGCGGGGCTCGTGAATGTCCGCGGCACACTGGTGACGGTCGTGGAAGGGTGGCGTGCGCTGGGCCAGCCACAGCCGGGTCCCGCCGCACCCCCTTCCCTCGAGACCTCCCAGACACAAGCGCCTGACGCCGCGGGCTCGACGATCATCCTCGAATTGGGCCAACGCGAGGCGTCGGGGAACGGACGGACGCTGATCGGTTTCACGGTGGACGAGGTGTTGGACATGCTGACGACGGGCCCGGGAAGCGAGACGACGCTGGAGGATCGCAAGGGTCTGCCGGGCGTCGATCCCACGCTGGTGCGGGCCGTCGGCCGGCGCAATGGTGAGCTGTTCATCGTGCTGGATGTCGCGGCGCTGTTGGGCCCGATTCTGACTACTTAAGGAGCGAGCGGTGAGCCACACGGTTCTCGTCTGTGACGACGCGATCTTCATGCGCACGATGATCACCGACATCCTGGCCCAGGCCGGATTCGAGGTCGTCGGCGAGGCGGAGACCGGCACGCAGGCCGTCGAAAAGTACCGGCAGCTCAAGCCAGACCTGGTCACGATGGACATCGTGATGCCCGACATGGGCGGCATCGACGCCGTCCGCGAAATCGTGAAGCACGATCCCGACGCCAAGATCCTGATGTGCAGCGCCATGGGCCAGCAGGCGCTCGTCGTCGAAGCCATTCAGGCCGGCGCCAAGGACTTCGTCGTCAAGCCGTTCCAGCCTTCCCGCGTTCTCGAAGCCGTCCAGCGCGTTCTCGGCTAGCCATGGACCTGTCGCAGTACGCCGAGCTGTTCCTGGCCGAGAGCCGCGAGCACTTGAGCGCCTGCAACCAGCTGCTGCTCGATTGGGAGCGCAATCCCGCCTCCCCGGAACCGGTCGGCGGGCTGTTCCGCGCGGTCCATACGGTCAAGGGCATGGCGGCGACGATGGGCTACGGGCGCGTCGCCGATCTCGCGCACCGCATGGAGAACCTGCTCGATCAGCTGCGCCGCAGCGGCCGTAAGCCCGCCGACGACATCATTCAGCTGCTGTTCCGCGCCACCGACGCACTCGAGAAAGCGGTCGAGCTGGCCGTGACCGGCCACGAACGGGACGCCGATCTGACCGCGATTCTCGCCGACATCGATCGCGCCGGGCAACAGGCGAAACCCGCTCCGCAACCGAGCGCGCTGGCGCGTCACTTCACGCCTGAACCGGCTGAGGCTCCCGAGTCCCCGGGCCTACCTGCTGCGCCTGCTGCGTCTATCGCATCCGGACGTGTCGTGAACGTGGTTATAAGGGCCGAGGCCCCGTTGAAGGGCGGTCGCGCCATGCTGATCGTCCGCAAGGTCCAGAGTCTCGGCGCGGTCCAGCGCGTGCAGCCGCCGGTCGCCGCCTTCGAGTCGGATGACTTCGATGGCAGCTTCGCGTTCGAGCTCGAGACGGGCGCCAACGTCTCCGCCATCGAAGCCGCCGTCCGCTCGGTCGGAGACGTCGAGCGCGTCAGCGTCGGTGGATCGGGTGATGACGCGCACCTCAGCCCGGCCGAGAGCGTCGCCGGCGCCGGCCGCGGCCGTCATATCCGGGTGGATCTGCGCCGGCTCGACACGCTCATGGATCTGATCGGCGAGCTCGTCACCGAGCGCGGACGCCTGAACGATCTGGCCGCCCGCTGGGTGGGGCAGGATCCGGAGATCGACGAGATCGCGATCCAGATCTCGCGTCTCTCGGCGGACCTGCAGAACGAGATCATCCAGGCGCGGATGACCCCGGTGTGGCAGGTGTTCGACCGCTTTCCGCGTCTGGTGCGCGACGTGGCGCGCCAACTCGGCAAGGAGGTCGCCTTCCGCGTCGAGGGGAAGGAGATCGAGCTCGATCGGGAAATCCTCGACGCGCTCGGCGATCCGCTGGTGCACCTGCTGCGCAACGCCGTCGAC
>QHUE01000058.1 GCA_003221825.1 Gemmatimonadota bacterium | reverse complement strand
TATTTCGTGGTCGTCGAGTGGGCCGCGCTGATTTTCGCCGTTGGAGCGGTATTCGTGCTACGACGCAAGATGGCGGAAGCGCCGCGACCGTTCCGCACGCCCGCTTATCCGTGGGTGCCCCTCTTCTTTCTGCTTGGCACCGTCATTGGTGTGTCGGCCATCGTTTGGGGACAGATCCAGGTCGGCAATTTTTCGCCGGTCTACGGTCTGGCCATTGCGGTGGCAGGATTCCCCGTTCATTACCTCTGGAAACGTTTGAAGAGGAGCCAGTGAGAAACGCCATTGTGACTGACAAGGCGCCGAAGCCGGTTGGTCCGTATTCGCAAGGAGTCATCGAAGGAGATTTCATTTTCGTCGCCGGACAGGGACCGATTAATCCAGGAACCGGGAGTCTGGAGTTAGGGGATGTACGCGCAGAGACAAAACGTGTATTCGAAAACCTCCGGGCGATTCTCATGGCGGCGGGCTCGTCGCTGGAGCACGTCGTCAAGTGCAACGTGTATTTGCGCGACATCAACGATTTCGCCGCCATGAACGAGGTGTACGCCGCGTACTTCTCGGCGCCGTTTCCGGCACGCACCACGATCCAGGCGGGCGCGCTGCCGGGCGGCATCGCCGTCGAGATCGAGTGCATCGCGAAGAAAGCGCGCTAGTGGACGCGCTCGACCTCGACACCCCTGCCCTCTACGTCGATCTCGACGTGCTCGAGCGCAACATCGCGCGGATGCAGGAGCAGTGTCGCACCTGGGGTGTGGCGCTGCGGCCGCACGTGAAGACGCACAAGATTCCCGACATCGCGCAGCTGCAGCTCGACGCCGGCGCGATCGGGATCACGGTCGCCAAAGTGGGTGAGGCGGAAGTGTTGCCCGGCGACGATGTGCTGGTCGCCTATCCCCTGCTGAAGCCGAAGCTGCCGCGTTTGAAAGCGCTGGCGAAGACGCGTCGCGTAAAGGTGGCGGTCGATTCGGTGGACGTGGCGCGTGATCTCGAGGAAATCGACACGCTGGTGGAGATCGACGTCGGCGTGCGCCGCTGTGGCGCGCAGTCACCCGAACAAGCCGTCGCCATCGCGCAGGCGTGCTCGGATTTCCAAGGGATCTTCTATTGGCCCTCGTGGCTCGACGAGGCCGGCTTCCGCGCGGCGTGCGGCAAAATCGACGCCGTTCTCGCTGCGCTCTCCCGAGCGGGCTTCGAGGCGAAGATCGTCTCTGGAGGCTCGACGCCGGGCGCGTCAAAAACGCCGCTGATTCCGCAAACCACCGAGATCCGGCCTGGCACCTACGTCTTCTACGACGCGAGCAGTCTCGCGGCGAAGCTCTGCGGCGAGGCGGACTGCGCGCTCCGTGTGCTCACCACGGTCGTCAGCACCGCGGTGCCGGGCCAGTGCGTGATCGATGCCGGGTCAAAAACGTTCTCGAGCGATCAGACGGTCGGTGTCGGAACGTTCGGCCACTTCATCGGGCGCGAGTGGACCATGCGCAAGTTGAATGAGGAGCACGGCTACGTGGAGCCTCACCCCCTGACCCCCTCTCCTTTCGGGAGAGGGGGAACTAACGGTGAGTACCAAGATGGGAAGGCGCCACCGCGCGTCGGAGAGAAAGTCTGGGTGGTGCCGAGCCATGTGTGCGCGACGGTGAACCTGCACGACGAAATCTGGTACGGCCGCCGCGGCCGAGTGGAAGGAAGCTGGAAGGTCGCTGCCCGTGGGAAGGTACGCTAGAACCGACGGAGCGTCCTATTGACAGACCGGCACAGATTCTGGATCCGACTGCTTCGCCGGCGGGAACGGTGCCGCGCCCCCGACATAGATCCCGCACGCCACTGAGGTGTTCGCGTTCGTCATGCGCGCCGTCCAGCCGCCTTGACGCACCTGGAGCTTGTCGAGGGTGTTGCCCCGCGACGGGCACCACGCGACGCTCCCCGGTGCCGGCGGGTTGTTGCAATCCGTCTGCTCCGTATACGCGACGGAGTCGGCGAAGTAGGCCTCCTCCGCGGTCACCAAGTTCCGGAGGTCCGACTTCATCGACGCGATATACGCCTTCTCCTTTGTGTTGGCGAACTTGGGGATGGCGATCGCGGCGAGCAGGCCGATGATCACGACCACGATAAGGAGTTCGATGAGCGTGAAACCGGTGCGATTCATGCGGTGCCTCCAGCTGAATCACTTGCTTGGGACACGCACAACTGCAACAACTATGCTTGGGGCTGCTCGTCGCGGACAACTAGCGATCCTCCATCGAACTATCACATTGACCCAAAAAGCTGGTCACATGTCGATTGCGCACCGAGTGCGGTGTTTTGCGGGATTTCGCGCAACAGCCCGGGGGAAACGAAATGCGCCACGACGAGCAGGTTCAACGCTTCGGGGCGTTGGGCGCTTCGATCTTTTGCATCTGGGCCCCGCTCGCCGGACCAGGCATATACTGCTCGCGATCGATCATCGTCTGCTCCTGGAGCGGTGTCAGGCCAGCGGCCTGAGCGCGTAGCGCCCGTAGGCCACGAAGGCCACCAGAAGCCCCATCACCACGGCCCAGACCATCGGGTTGGTAGCAGCGAGTCTCAGCGAATACCGCGCGTACAGCCCGGCGAGGGCCAGGGTCTCCAACGCGAGCGCGGCGGCGGCGAGCGGGGTCACGGCGGGGATGACCAGCAGGACCGCGCCCACCATCTCGAGCGCGCCGAGCGCGCGCCATCCGCCGCGCGGGAGCGCGCGCAGGTGATTCGCGAGCGCGTCGAACTTGAACACCTTGTATGCCCCACCCGAGAGGTAGAGGAAGGCGAGCGCGCCTTGGAGGACCCACAAGAGGACGTTCATCGTCTGCTCCTTGTTTTCCGTTTCGTTGGCGGTGACTGCTTCATGCGGTCGAGGTGGCGCTCGAGAGCATCCACATGACGGGACGGTAACACGCTGACCCTCACATCTCGAGTACCCCGGCTAGTCAACGTCACAGTCGTTCGTCATGTTGGTACCGGGCTTCGTCTAGTTTTCATCTGATTTTCCCGGAGGAATTATGCGGGCTCACATTCTTATCCCCACGCTTGCCGCTTTCTGCGGCGGCCTGCTCGGCTGCGACCGAGCCGTGACGAATCTCCCAGCCTCTGATCGTCCTTCTTTCATTACGTACGGTTCGCTCGACGGCAATTCCCATCCCGCCGTCGTGCTCATCGTCATGGACATCGCCGGCGAGCCGGCATTCCGCTGCTCCGGCACCTTGATCGCCCCCAAAGTCGTCCTCACCGCCGGACATTGCGCGGGCGAGCCGGGCGAGTTCAGCGGCATGCGCGTCTTCACCGAATCGGATGTCCAGAACGGCAACAACAACTATCCGTTTGCGGGTCCGAACACCATCGAGGCGAAGGAATGGCATTCCCATCCGCTGTTCACCGAAGCCCAATTCTTTCGGCATGACGTAGGGGTCGTGTTGCTCAGTCGGGAAGTCAAACTCTCGGCGAGCGCGTACGGGAAACTCCCGCACGTCGACCAACTCGACGCACTGCAACCCAGCAGCTCCACGCTGTTTACCGCGGTGGGGTACGGGCTCCAGAAGATCAATCCCGTCTTCATCGAGGCCGAGAAGGTCCGGATGTTCGCGGAACCCTGGCTCGTACAGATCAACACGCCCGGCTTTACAGGAGACTTCTCGCTGCTTCTGTCCAACAACGCCTCGAGCGGCGGCACCTGCTTTGGCGACTCCGGCGGTCCAAATTACGTCGGCAGCAGCAACGTCATCGCCGGTGTGACCTCGTTCGGGCTCAACGGGACGTGCGGCGGCACGGGTGGCGTGTTCCGTCTCGACCGCAAGAACGTTTTGGATTTCGTGAGCCAGTATCTGAACTAGATACGGACAGTTTCTGCGTAAACGGGGCCGGCGGATCTGAACCCGCCGGCCCCGGTGGGTCTTACGGCCGATGGCTACCTGCCTGGCTGCCAGCGTCCGACGGCTTCTTGGACGGCGAAGCCGGCACGGCGGGCGTCGCGGGTGTCGCGGCCCCACCGGCGCTGGGAGTCGCCGGCACGGCCCGCGTGGCGGGCGTGACCGGCTGGTTGGCAGTGCCACGAACCCGCGTCGCGCGATGCTGTGCGACTTTCGACTTGGCGGTATCCGACGCTTCCTGCGCCGGCACCTGCGGGTTCTGGCGATGCGCCGCGACCTTGGACTTGGCGGTGTCGGACGCATTCGAATTTGGAACACCCTGCGCCGCGAGCACGCTTGGAACCGCGAGCACCGCAGCGAGGATGAGGATCTTGCGAAGCATGTTCGTACCTCCGACTGAGTCCACAATTGAGTGATGCTGAACCAACGCAGTTAAAGACTCGGGTGGGGCGTGGACAGTAACGGGGCTCGTGTGACGGAGATCACGACGACTGCGAGTGCGGCGCGAGGAGCCGCTCACGGTAGGCGCGGACGTCTTCGAGGACTGGTCTGCGGTAACCGTGCGGGTGGTGCTGGCGCGACAGGTGACGCGTCGCTGCCTCGCTTCCACCAGAGTGGCTTGCCAACGGATGACGAAGTGAGGGTCGCATACTGACCCGTCCGTGGGGCTGGTGTGCAACACGAAGGTGCGAAACTTGCGCGACCACCCTCCACCTGACACGGAGGCTCGTTATGAAGAACTTGATTGCGCTGGGATGCATCGTGCTCTTGGCGTCCTGCGACTCGGGGCGGCCGTCCTCACCGACACCGGGCGGCGGCGTGCGGTCGGCATTGGGGGGCGGCGGATCGTTCGCCTTCGTGAATTTCGAGCTCGGCGCCGCGCCGGGGACCGTGTGTCCGGGCGCCTCGGGCTGCACCAACGGCGCCGCAGAGCCAATGATCCGCGCCGACGCCGCGGGGACGTTCTACGTGTCCTCGGAGCTCGGCGTCACTAGCGGCACGCTCGCCTGGAAATCGACCGACGGCGGCCTCCACTACACGGCCCTGGATTCCCCCAACCAGATCTCACAGGCGCTCGGCGGCCTGGGACCTGGCGGCGGCGATACGGACTTGGGCACCGCGCCGGAGGCGAACGCCGACGGGTTTGACAACCTCTACGTCGCGAGCCTCAGCCTGGCGAATGTCACGGTCAGCACCAGCCAGGATGGCGGGATGACGTGGAGCAAGAACGTCACGAGCGCCACGATCCCCGGCGATGACCGCGAGTGGATCGCCGCCGACCAGGCGACCAAGGTATGCATCTCGTACCACGACATCGTCACCTTCAACATCGACGTCAACTGCAGCTTCGACGCCGGGGCCCACTTCACGCAGCTTGGGTCGGCGATCGACGTCGCCCACGCATTCCTGATCGACGACAACGAAATTGGCAACCTCGCGATCGACCCGCAGAACCACGTTGTCTATCAGGTCTTCAGCGGCATCGCGAACGCCGTCGAGGCGGTGATCCCAACCTCGTTCCACGCCGTCTGGATCGCGGTCTCACGCGACGGTGGGCAGACGTTCACCGACAATCCCGTCTATGTGAATCCGAACACGGCGGTCTCCTACGGCCACCAGTTCGTGAACGTCAGCGTCGACCGAGCCGGAACGGTGTACGTCGTCTATACCGACAACCACAACCTCTTCTACAGCTTCTCGACAGACGGTGGAGACACGTTTACCGGTCCAATCCAGGTGAACCAGGCCCCGTCCGCCACCGCGATCATGCCGTGGAGCGTGGCCTGCGATCCGGGCTCGCTGAACATCGTGTGGTACGGGACGTCGTACTTCGACGGGACGACGGCGCCGGATAACTATCCGGCCACGGCGGCGTGGTCGGTGTACCTGGCCCAGAACCGCAACGCCACCGTGGCGGGCAGCACGTTCACGCAGGTCGCGGCCACGCCGATCGTCCACTTCGGCGGGGTGTGCGAGAGCGGGGTGACGTGCAGCGGCAACCGCGACCTGTACGACGACTTCGGCATCGCGGTCAGCCCCACGACCGGTCTGGCGTCCATCACGTATAGTGACGACCAGCCGGGGAACACGGGGTCCAACGACCACACCGCCATCGCGACCCAGACGGGGGGCCCAATAATCTGCGGCGGCAGCTGAGAGGTCCGTTTAGCAGCGGGCGGTCGGGCGGTGACACCCCCCGCTAGACCGCCCGCGCGGACGTTGTCACAGTAGCCCTGAGACGGCAGGTTAAGGAGGGGTTAGCTTCTCACCAATGACGTCCTCCCGAAGCCTCCGTCTCCCCGGCCGCCGGCGTGGCCGCCTCGCTCTGTGGCTGGTGGTCGGTCTGAGCGTGCTGTTCTTCTTGATCTCCCCGCTCATACAGCTCCTTGCCGAGTGGCCCTGGTTCAGCGCGCTGGGCTATGAGCGCGTGTTTGCGACCCGGCTGATTGCCTCCCTCCTCCTCGGAATCGTGGCCGGCGGCGCGGCATTCGCGTTGCTGTACGCCAATCTGCGCTTCGCGCAACGCGGGATCGTGCCGAACCCGGTCGTGATGCAGATGAACGCCCAGACGCCCGCCGTCGACGTGACGCGGCTGGTGCGCCGCCTCGCGCTCCCGGCGGC
>QHUE01000057.1 GCA_003221825.1 Gemmatimonadota bacterium | reverse complement strand
GACCACCCGAGCAGCGCGCGCGCGGCGGCACGCTCGGCGGGACGCACGCCGCTCCAGGCGATCAGATACGACTTCACCGTTGGCGTCTGGTTCAACAGGTATGGGCTGCCGAGCGAGACCAGTACGGTCGGCTTCACCGAGTCGGTCATGGTGATCAGCCGCGCGAGCGAGTCGGGCAGCGCGATGTTTCCCTTCGCCGCGATCGGCCGCACGTTCATCGCGAAAATCACGGTGGGCGCTCGACCGATCACGACGCGCGCCGAGTCGTAGGATGACGACCCGGACATCGGCCAGAGCCGGAAGAAGCCGACCGTGTCGCCGCCCGCGCGCATCAGCTCGAGCATGCGCTGCCCCACGTAGCTGTTCAGCTCGTCGCCGTAGGCGATGATGGCCATCCGGCTGCGCGCGCCGCGCAGGCGCGCGATGGTTCCCGCGGTGTCGCGCACCAGCGTCAGCGACCGCTGCGCGAGGCCGTCGGCGGCGTCCTGGAACGCCTTGGACCCGACGATCCGCGCGATCGAATCGAGCGGCACGGTCCGCCGCTCGAAGAGGCCCAGCTGCCGCTTGATCGCGAGCACGCGGCTTACGGATGAATCGAGGCGCGCGGTGGTGAGGCGGCCGGTCTGCAGTGCCGTTAACATCGACGCGATCGCCGAATCGGGATCGGCAGGCATCAGGAGGAGGTCGGAGCCGGCCTGGAATGCGCGCACCGCCGCCTCGCCGGCGCCGTACTTGGCGACGATCGCGCCCATCTGCAGCGCATCGGTCACCACGAGGCCCTTGAACTTGAGGGAGTCGCGCAGGACGCCCGTGAGCATGGCGGGCGAGAGCGTCGCCGGCGCATCGCCGGTCAACGCGGGAAACGCGATATGGGCGCTCATCACCACCTGCGCGCCGGCGGCGATGCCGGCGCGGAACGGCACCAGCTCGACGGAGTCGAGACGTTGGTAATCCGCGCGGATCGTCGGCAGGCCGAGGTGGGAGTCGGCGTCGGTATCGCCGTGGCCGGGGAAGTGCTTCAGCGTGGCCAGCATCCCGTTGTCCTGCAGCCCGCGGACATATGCGCGCACGAGCCGCGCCACCGCGTGCGGATCTTCGCCAAAGGACCGTGTATTGATGATGGGATTCAGGGGATTGTTGTTGACGTCGGCGTCGGGCGCGAAGTTCACGTGAATGCCGACCGCCCGGCCCTCGAGCGCGGCGACGCGGCCGATGGTGTAGGCGTCGCGCTCGTCGCCCGTCGCGCCGGCGGCCATGATGTAGGGGAAGGCGGTCGCGCCCACGACGCGCATCGCCGCCCCCCACTCGAGATCGGCGGACACGAGGAGTGGCAGCTTCGAGCGCCGCTGCAGCGTATTGAGCTTGGCGGCGATGTCGTAGGGCGACCCGACCGAGATGATGATGCCGCCGACCTCGAGCGTGTCGATCCAGCGCGTCGCGATCTGGAAGGCGGAATCGTCCAGCGCCATGTAGTTTCCGCCCAGCCACGGCACGACCAGCTGCGCCACTTTCTGGCGCGTCGTGAGCTTGGCGAGCACGGCGTCGATGGCGACCGGCTGCGGCGGGCGGGGAGCGGTGGTCGCTCGGCCACCACACGCGGCCAGGACCGCAACGATCAGGAGTCTATGCGCGCGCATCGTCTCGTTTGCATCGTATTGGGGATTGGGTGTTCCAGCGGCACACGCGTCCCGTCACTTGCCGCCGCCCAGGTTCGACCGGGCATCGAAGTCCTGCTCTCGGATTCGGCACATCTGATTGCCGGCAAGCGCCTGGGCCTCCTCACGAACAACACGGGTGTGGATCACCTCGGCCGCCGCGACGTCGATCTGTTACGCACGACCCACGACGCACGACTCACGGTCTTGTTCAGCCCCGAGCACGGCTTTCTCGGTAAAGAGGATCGCTCTGGTCTTCCGGACAGCCGGGATTCGGCCACGGGTCTCCCAATCTACAGTCTCTATGGCGGATCGCGTAGCGCGGCGGTGGCCGCGCTCGATTCGGTCGATGTGCTGCTCATCGATCTGCAGGACATCGGGGCGCGCTACTACACCTACATCGCGACCGTCGTGCAACTGATGCGCAACGCGGCGCGCGCCGGAAAGCGCGTGCTGATTCTCGACCGCCCCGATCCGGTCGGCGGAGTTCAGGTCCAGGGCAATGTCCGCGCGCGTGCCGGCGATCACGATTCGGCCTTCGTGGGATTCATGCCCGTCGCGATGCGCTATGGCATGACCCTCGGCGAGCTGGCGCGCATGGCCAACGACATCCTGGCGATTCGCGCCGACCTCGGCGTCGTTCCCGCATCCGGTTGGTCGCGGTCCATGTACTACGACCAGACGAAGCTGCCCTGGGTCAAGCCGTCGCCCAACATGCCCGATCTCGAGAGCGGGATCCACTATGCGGGGACGTGTTTGTTCGAGGGCACGAACCTCTCCGTCGGCCGGGGAACAACGATGGCGTTCCAGCTGATCGGCGCGCCGTGGCTCGATCCGGGACAGGTGATCGCGCGTCTCGACACGACGGCGCTCCGGGGCGTGGAGATACGCGCCACGACCTTCACGCCCATCGCGCCGACTGACGGCAAGTATGCCGGCACGCTGCTGCGGGGCGTGCAGCTACACGTCCGTGATCGCGCCGTTTACGATCCGACCAAGCTCGCCGTGGCGTTGCTCACAGCCATTCGCGCCGCGCATCCCGCAGAGTTCCAGTTCCGCCCCGAAAGCTTTGATCGTTTGGCGGCCGGACCGGAGCTGCGGACCGCGGTGGAGGCGGGGCGGTCGCTGCAGGAGATCTGGGATGCCTGGGACGCGGATCTCGTGCGGTTTCGCAACCTTCGGGCGAGGTATTTGATCTACTAGGCCCGAACCCAGCTTGCCGAGTCGGTCCGGCCCCTCCATTATCCGGCCCGCGCCCGTTGTCAGTTTTCACGGGGGTTTGCCATGATCACCGGCCGCTCGCTGACACGCGCCGTCATAGCAGTCCTGCTGGTGGCGGCACCCGCCGTGTGGTTCGCCTGTTCGGACAACGCGCCGAGTTCGTCCACTGGTCCCTCGCTTGCGGCCAAAACCGCGACTGGCCGTCCGGTTGCCGGTCTCCTGGGCGCGCTCGCCGTGCAGCGGCGTCACACACCAGCGCTGCTCGACATCCCCGGCGTCGTGGGCACCGCCGTCACGGCCATGCCGGACGGCGGCGCCGGCGTGCTGATCCTGACGGAGCGGTCGGGGATCGCGGGGCTGCCGCAGGCGCTCGATGGCGTGCCGGTCACCGTCCGGGTCACCGGGCGCTTGATGGCCTTCAGCGATCCCACGCAGCGCCAGCGCCCGGCACCCATGGGCTTCTCGGTCGGGCACCCGGCGATCACCGCCGGCACGATCGGCGCGCGGGTGCGGGATGCGCTCGGGCGGGTGTACATCCTCTCCAACAACCACGTCCTCGCCAACTCGAACGGCGCCAACATCGGCGACCCCGAGTACCAGCCTGGTCCGTTCGACGGCGGCACGAGCGCCGATCAGATCGCGACGCTGACGGACTTTCAGGTGATCTCGTTCGCCACGAACGGCAGCAACACCATCGACGCCGCGATCGCGCTGTCCACCACCGACGTGCTGGACAACGCCACGCCCGCGGACGACGGCTACAGCATGCCGAATTCCACGATCTACGGCGACGCGAACAATGACGGTTTGTTCGATGACCCCAGCGCGCTGCTCGGCCTCAACGTGCAGAAGTACGGCCGCACCACCCGGCTCACGCACGGCCAGATCACCGGCGTCAACGCAACGGTGACGATCTGTTACGCCGTCTCGGGGTTCACCTGCACGAAAACCCCCGCTACGTGGACCAGCTGATCATCTCACCGGGAACGTTCAGCGGCGGCGGCGACTCCGGCTCGCTCATCGTGACCGATGACGCAAACCTCAATCCGGTGGGCCTGCTGTTCGCGGGAAGCTCCTCGGTGACCATCGGCAACCGGATCGATCTCGTCCTCCAGCGCTTCGGCGTCACGATCGACGGCTTCGAACCGCCGCCGCCAGGCCCATGGATGGATCTGGCCGTGACAAGCGTCAGTGGACCGAGCGCGGCGGTGCAGGGCGGCACCTCCAGCATCACCGTCACGGTGAAGAATGTCGGCAACCAGGATGTGTCGAGCTTCGACGTTACGCTGCAGGACACGACGGAGCACGTGACCGCCGGCACGCAGACCGTTGCTGGATTGGTCGCGGGCGCCACGACGACGTTGACGTTCTCCTGGACGCCCAGGATCACCGGCGACCATCAACTCGTTGCGCATCAGACGCTGTCTGACAATCGGGCCACGAACGACCAGCGCTCAGTGACGATCCCGGTCAACCCGCCGGTGACCGATATCGCGGTGAGCAGCTTCAGTGGGCCTGGCTCGGTGATCGTGGGCCACGGCATCAACATCGGTGTGACGGTCACGAACGTCGGCAATCAGAACGTCGCGAACGACATCATCGTGACCCTGCGGGACTCGACGGCCGGTACCACGATCGGCACGCAAACCATCGCTGGGCTCGCGGCCGGCGCCGGCACCACGCTCGTTTTCAGCTGGAACACCACCGGCGCCGCGCTGGGTGGGCACATACTTGTGGCGACGCACGCCTTGACCGACGACAACGCCGCGAACAACCGGCGATCAGAGGTCGTCAACGTCAATCCCAAGCCCACGGACATCGCGCTGACGGGCATCACCGGCCCCGGCTCGGTCGCGCAGGGAGACACGGCACATGTGGTGGTCACGGTTCAGAACGTGGGCGAGGTGGATGTCACCTCACCGTTCACCGTCGACTTGAGCGACGGGTGGGCTGTCCCGGTAGTCGCCACGGGAACGGTTCCCGGTCTCGCCGCCGGGGCGACGACCACGGTCGAGATTCTGTGGAACACGGCTGGGGCGACTGTCACTGGGCATACGCTATTCGCAACCTCGACGCTGCCGGACGACAACTCGGCGAATAACAGCATTGGGATCGCGATCAATGTGACCGCCCCGTCCGGGCCGCCGCCGCCGCCCCCGCCGCCTCCGCCTCCACCGGGAACTGATCTCGCCGTCACCGGCATCACCGGGCCCTCCTCGGTGGCCCAGGGCGACACCGCCCACGTCGTGGTTACCGTGCAGAACGTGGGCTCGCAGGACGTCACGACCACCTTCGGCGTCGTGTTGACCGACGGGTGGGCCGGCGTGACGGTCGCGACGCAGACGATCGCCGGGCTCGCCGCAGGCGCGAGCGTGACGCGCACGTTGAACTGGAACACCGCCGGCGCGGCGGTCACCGGGCACACACTGTTCGCGACGCAGCAGCTGGCCGATGCCAACTCGGCGAACAACAGCATCGGGATCGCGATCAACGTGACTGCGCCGGTCGGGCCGCCGCCACCACCGCCGCCCCCGCCTCCTCCTCCGCCGCCGGCGACTGACCTCGCCGTCACGGGGATCACCGCGCCGGCGCGGGTGACGCAAGGCGACACGGCTCCGGTCGTGGTCACGGTGCAGAACGTGGGCGGATCGGATGTCACGACCAGCGTCGACGTGGTGTTGACCGACGGCACGTACGGCAACGCGGTGCTCGGTACGCAGACGATCACGGGGCTCGCTGTGGGCGCGAGCGTGACACGCACGTTCAACTGGAATACTGCCAGCGCGGCACTCAATGGACACACGCTGTTCGCGACGCAGAAACTCGCGGACGCCAATCCGGCGAACAACAGCATCGGGATCGGGATCGACGTGCAAGCGCCGCCAGTGACCGACGTGGCCGTGAGCAGCGTTGTCGCGCCGAGCGCCGTGACGCAGGGAAGCACCGCTTCCATTGGGGTTACGGTCCAAAACGTGGGCGGACTGAATGTCAGCGGCAGCTTTGATGTCGTCCTGACCGACTCGAGCGCGGGCGTGACGGTTGGCACTCAGACGGTCACGGGGCTCGCCGTCGGCGCGACAGCGACGCGCACGTTCACCTGGAACACGACGGCTGCGGCGATCGGTGGTCACACGCTCGTGGCGACCCACACCCTGAGCGACGCCAACGCCGCCAACAACCGCGGCTCGGCGGTGATCACGGTCAACGCTCCGCTCAACGATGTCGCGGTGACGAGTGTGAGTGCACCGAGCTCCGTCATTCAAGGCAGTCCCGCCACGATCGGG
>QHUE01000056.1 GCA_003221825.1 Gemmatimonadota bacterium | reverse complement strand
GGAGAAGCGGATGGCGGAGTTCAAGGGGAAGTGAAGACCGACCTCTTCATTAATAACGAGTGGCGGCCGGCAGCCGCCGGCAAGCGCTTCCCCGTTGAGAACCCGGCAACGGAAGAGAAGCTGGCCGACGTCGCCGCCGGTGATGCCGCCGACGTGGACAACGCGGTTCGCGCGGCGAAGGCCTGTTTTGAGTCGCAAGCGTGGCGGGAGCTGTCAGCCAGAAAGAGGGGGAAGATCCTCTTTAAGGCGGCGGACCTGTTGGACGCCCGGCTCGATGAGGTCGCCCGGCTCGAGACGGCCCAGAACGGCAAGACGCTCTTCGAGTCGAAGATCGAAATCGGGATGACGATCAACACGCTGCGTTACTACGCGGGGTGGGCGGACAAGATCGTCGGCGATACGCTGCCGGTCGAAGGGCCCTTCTTTACCTACACGCTGCGCGAGCCGATCGGCGTCGTCGGGGCGATCGTGCCGTGGAACTTCCCGCTCAACATCGCGAGCTGGAAGTTCGCGCCCGCCCTCGCGGCCGGCTGCACAGTCGTCCTGAAGCCCGCGTCGGAGACGCCGCTCACCGCCCTGCTCTTCGCCGAGGTGGCGCTCGAGGCGGGCTTGCCGCCCGGCGCGTTCAACGTGGTGCCGGGCGGCGGCTCGACGGCCGGTGCGGCGTTGGTGCGGCACCCCGACGTCGACAAGATCGCGTTCACAGGATCCACGGAGGTCGGCCGCCAGGTCATGAAGATGGCCGCCGAGACGAATAAGCGCGTCACGATGGAGCTCGGCGGGAAGAGTCCCAACATCATCTTCGCCGATGCCGACCTGAAGGCTGCCGTGCGCGGCGCGCAGACGGGGATCTTTTACGGCAAGGGCGAGGTCTGTGCCGCCGGATCTCGTTTGCTGGTGGAGAAATCGGTGCATGCGCAGGTGATCGAGCAGCTCGCCCTTGGGGCGAAGAAAATGACCCCAGGCGATCCGCTCGATAAGAACACGCGGCTCGGCGCGCTCGTCTCCAGGAAGCAGCAGGAGACGGTGCTCTCCTACATCAAGAAGGGTGTGGACGAGGGGGCGCAGCTCGTGGCCGGCGGGAAGGCGGCGAAACCCAACGGCAAGGGCTATTACGTCGAAGCGACCGTGTTCGACGGCGTGCAGCCCGAGATGACGATCGCGCGCGAAGAGATCTTCGGCCCCGTGCTCGCCGTGCTCACGTTCGACGATTTCGATCAGGGCGTGAAGCTGGCGAACAACACGATCTACGGACTCGCGGCGGGGATCTGGACCAAAGACATCCAGAAGGCGCACCGGGCGGCCAAGGCGATTCGCGCCGGCACGGTGTGGATCAACTCGTACAACTTCTACGACTCGGGCGCGCCGTTCGGCGGGTTCAAGGCTTCCGGCTTTGGACGGGATCTGGGTCGCGAGGCGTTGGACGGCTACCTGGAAACGAAGACTGTGTGGGTCGCCCTGTGAGGGAGGCCTTTGTTGTTGAGGCTCTTAGGACTCCTGTTGGGAAGCATGGGGGATCTCTGGCCGGCGTGCGTCCGGATGATTTGGCGGCTATTCCGATCAAAGCCGTGGTCGAACGCTCCGGCATCGATCCCGCAACGATCGACGACGTGATTCTCGGCTGCGCGAATCAGGCGGGCGAGGACAACCGCAACGTCGCCCGGATGGCGTTGCTACTCGCGGGTCTCCCGATCGAAGTGCCGGGACAAACCGTGAACCGGCTCTGCGGGTCCGGCTTACAGGCGGTCGCCAGCGCGGCGCAGGCGATCAAGTCGGGCGAAGGCGAAACATTCATCGCCGGCGGTGTCGAGAGCATGACGCGCGCACCGTATGTCATGCTCAAGTCGGGTGAGCCGTGGAGCCGGAAGGCGCCGGAGACGGCGGACACGACGGTCGGCTGGCGCTTCGTGAATCCGCGCCTGAAGAAGGAATGGACGATCTCACTGGGTGAGACCGCCGAGGTTGTGGCCGAGCGGTATAAGATCAGCCGCGCCGAGCAGGATGCGTTCGCGGTGGAGAGCCAGCAGCGTGCCGAGCGAGCACTCAAAGAGTGCGTGTTCACGAACGAGCTGGTGCCGGTTCCTCTCCCCGACGGCTCCACCTTTGCGAAAGATGAGTATCCGCGCGCCGGGACGACGATGGAGAGCGTCGCGAAGCTCAAGCCGGCGTTTCGCTCTAATGGTACCGTCACGGCCGCGAGTTCCAGTGGCATCAACGACGGGGCGGCAGCACTGCTGGTGACGGCGGCGAAGGGCGGCGAAGGGCGGCGAGGGGCGGCAATGGCTCGTATCGTTGCGACCGCCGTCGCCGGCGTAGACCCCAGTTGCATGGGACTGGGCCCGATTCCCGCGACCAAGAAAGCCCTCAAGCGGGCAGGCCTGACGATCGATCAAATCGGTCTCGTCGAGCTAAACGAAGCGTTCGCGGCACAAGCGATCGCCTGCATCCGTGAGCTGAAGCTCGATCCGGAAAAGGTGAACATCTACGGTGGCGGCATTGCGCTCGGTCACCCGCTCGGCTGCACCGGGGCGAAGCTGCTCACCACGCTCGTCCACGCCTTATCACGCCGTAACACGCAGTTCGGTCTCGTAACCATGTGCATCGGCGTCGGTCAGGGCATCGCGATGATCGTGGAGCGCGTCTGATGGCGGCCTACGAGCGGGTGCTCGTCGAGATCAACGACCACATCGGCACGCTCACCCTCAACCGCCCCGACAAGCTCAACGCGTTCGACCCCGACGCCTGCGAAGATCTACTCGAGGCGCTGCGCATGCTCGCGGCCGCCGACGCCGTGCGGGTCATCGTCATCACGGGTGCCGGGCGCGCGTTCTGCGCGGGCGCCGACCTCGCCGTGCTGGGCACCCAGGGTGAGCAGCTCGTGCGAGCGGGCAAGGACATCGCGTTGACAATCCGCACCGCTCCCAAACCGGTGCTCGCGGCGGTGAACGGTCCCGCGGCCGGTGGCGGAGCGAACCTCGCGCTCGCCTGCGACTACCGCCTCGCCTCGGATCGAGCATCCATCGGGCAGGTATTTCACAAGCTCGGACTGGGGCCGGACTGGGGCGGGAGCTACTTCCTCCCGCGGCTCACGAGCGTCTCGAAGGCACTCGAGCTGGTCTGGAGCGCCCGCATGGTCCCGGCGGCGGAAGCGGCCCAGCTCGGCCTCTTCGATCGCGTGGTCCCGCCCGAGGCCCTAGCCCCTGAGACCCAGGCCCTAGCTCAGCGCTGGGCCGGCATGGCGCCGCTGGCAGTGCGCAAGGCGAAGGCCGCCCTGTACCGCTCGCTCCACAGCACGCTCGAAGAGATGCTCGACGTCGAAATCGCCGATCAAGAAGTTCTGTTCGCCACTCCCGAGGCACGCCAACTCATAAGGAATCGCTGATGGTCCGCAAACTCCACAACTTCGACGACTGGATCGACTACTTCCGCTACTGGCAGGACTCGATCGGTCTGCCGCAGGGCGATCTTCGCAAGTACGGGTTCGAAGCCAAGTTCGGCGATCCCGAAGTGCCCTACATCGAGTTCGGGCACTACAAAGGCCAGCGCAAATGGCCGACGGTGATGCACATCCCCGACCAGCGCATCCGCGACGCGCTGCTCAACCTGATCGTCTACCAGGGCGACACGGAATTCGCGTCGGTGGAGCAGCAGCGCAACCTGCTGCACCACGCGCCCTCCGCCTACGACCTCCTGTCGCTGCAGCGTGTGATGACCGAAGAGATGCGGCACGGCTGGCAGATGTCCTATCTGCTCTGCTCGCATTTTGGCGACGAAGGCAAGCGCGAAGCCGCGAAGCTGCTGGAGCGGCGCGCCGACGAGGGCGAGCGGCTGCTCGGCTCCTTCAACGAGATCGTCGACAACTGGCTCGACTTCTTCACGTACACGCAGTTCATCGACCGCGACGGCAAGTTCCAGCTGAAGATGCTGTCGGTCTCGGCGTTCGATCCGCTGTCGCGCTCGATGGGGCCGATGCTCAAGGAAGAGTCATATCACCTCGGCACCGGCAACAACGGACTGCTGCGCATCGTGAAGGCCGGCAAGATGCCCCCGGAAGTGATCCAGCGCTTCTTTTATAAGTGGATTCCGACGGCATTCGATCTCTTCGGCACCGATAACTCGTCCTCAGCCCATTGGGCGTATGTGTGGGGGCTGAAGGGCCGCTACGACGAGCGCGAGAACCCCACGAACGGCGCGGAGCCGGATAAGAGCAAGCTCAACGAGCTGGCCCGCGGACTGTATCGCCAGGAGATCGTGAAGCTGGTCGAGCGGCTCAACATGTTCATCCCGGAGCGCGACCAGCAGCTCAAGGTCCCCGACCTGAAGTTCAACCGGCGGATCGGGATGTACGCGCACCAGAAGTTCACCGTCGACGGGCAGCCGCTCGACGACGCGAAGTATCCGGCCTATCTCGAATCGGTGCTGCCGCGTCCCGAGGACATCGCGATCGTGCACGACATCGAAAAAGAGCCGGACTGGATCGAGCCGAAGAAAGCCGACAGCCTGCAGCAGTGAAGCCTCTGGTCATTGCTCACCGGGGCGCCTCCAGCATCGCGCTGGAGAACTCCCTGGCCGCCTTTCGCGCCGCCGCCGGCCAGGGCGCCGACGGCGTCGAGCTCGACGTCCACGCCACGATCGATGGCGAAATCGTCGTCCATCACGATCCGTCCGTCCTGGGTCTGCCGATCGCGCAGGCGCGGGCCCGGGACCTGGCCGCGGTGCCGCTCGCGAACGGCGAGCCCATCCCGACGCTCGCGCAGGCGCTGGATGTGCTGGGCAAACTCAAGGTGTTCGTCGAGGTGAAGGTGCTCGACCCCCGTTGGGATGACCGGCTGCTCGCGACGCTGGATCGCGGTCCCAACCCGAGCGGCTACGCGGTCCACAGCTTCGCCTTTCACGTCGTGCGGCGACTCGGCGAGAAGCGGCCGAGCCTGCCGCGCGGCGTGCTCTCCGAGGTCGAGACCCGATCACCCAAGCAGACCCTCGAAGACGCATCGGCCCAGACGCTCTGGCAGGAGCGAGCGACCATCGACGAACGGCTCGTGCAGACCGTCCACGGCCTGGGCGCGACACTGATCGCGTGGACTGTGGACGACCCGGGCGACGTGGAGCGCCTGGTGGGTTGGGGCGTCGACGGCCTCTGCACCAATCATCCCGAGCGCGCGCGCCCCGTCGTCGACGCGTTCCCCGCGGCATGACATCTCGACGCGTCGCCGTCATCGGCGCCGGCACCATGGGGCACGGCATCGCCTATGTCGCGGCGCTCGCGGGGTGCGAAGTCAGGCTCACCGATGCCCGCCCCGACGCCCTGCCCCAGGCGTTGGACAAGATCGAAGCGCTGCTCGTGGGCGGGGTCAAACGGGGCAAGCTGACTGCGGACGCGCACGCCGCCGTGCGCCAGCGAATCCGCGCGGAGCCGCAGATTCGCGCGGCCGTGAGCGATGCCGACATCGTGATCGAGGCGGTGATCGAGGATCTCGCGATCAAGCAGGAGTTGTTCGCCGACGTGGAGCGCGCGGCGCCGTCCGGAGCGCTGCTCGCGTCGAACACCTCGTCGCTTTCCATCGGCCAGATCGCATTGGCGTTGACAGACCCGGCGCGCCTCGTGGGCATGCATTTCTTCAATCCGGTTCACGTCATGAAGCTGGTCGAAGTGGTTACGCACGGGCGGGAGAGCCGGCCGGCTGCCGAGCGTGCCGTCGAGTTCGCCCGAGCGCTCGGGAAAGAGCCGATCGTGGTCCGCGATTCGCCGGGTTTCGCGTCCAGTCGGCTAGGCGTCGTCCTCGGTCTCGAAGCGATGCGCATGCTCGAGCAGGATGTGGCGAGCGCGGAAGACATCGACAAGGCGATGGAGCTGGGCTACAACCATCCGATGGGTCCGCTGAAGCTGACCGATCTGGTGGGTCTCGATGTGCGACTCGCCATCGCCGAGTATCTGCATGCGACGCTCGGGAAGCCGCAGTACGAGCCACCGAAGATTCTGAAGGAGAAAGTAAAGAAGGGCGAGCTGGGGAAGAAGACGGGAAAGGGGTTCTACACCTGGGGTGGCTGAAGTCTGAGGCAGGGGGAGCGGCAGGCAGGCCCGCCGCCCCCTCCTTGAACGTCTTGGTCGCTACGGCACAGTCTTGGCGCCGGTGTTGCAGTAGTCAGACGGCGGATAGCCCGATTTCACGTGTCGTACTCGGGCGTAGTACAGGCCCGAGCTAGCCACGTAGAAGTGCTGAGTAACACCGGGAGCGTCCGTTCCCACGAGCTGCCAGTCGTACGGCGACTGCATGATCTCGACTTCGGTGGAGGCGCTGGCATCTCCGTTGACCCACTGCACCTGCAGGTAGTGGGGGTAGGGAATGTAATCGAGCGTGCAGCTCGTCGGGGGAGCGAGGCAGGCCCCAACCGTAACCGTTGATGGTCCGGAGACGCCGTCGAGCGTCGCTGTGATGGTAACCGTACCATTACCGACAGCGGCCACATTGGCGGTGCGACTCCCATTCGATGTAGCCGTCGCGACGCTCGTATTCGAGCTGCTCCAGGCGACGGTCCCACCGC
>QHUE01000055.1 GCA_003221825.1 Gemmatimonadota bacterium | reverse complement strand
CGAGCTGAGTGGCTATGCCGCGGCCCACTCGCCGATGACCCTCGGCTCGCATTGGGCCGCCGTGTCCGTGCTGCCCGCGTTCAGCATCGGGAGTGGCGACTCCCCCCATTTCGCCATTGTGATCGGCCCCACCGCCTTCTTCACGGGCGGCAAGCCGGTTCTGCGCGGTCTGTTGGCGTTGCGCGCTGAGGCGCCGCTGGCGCGCCGGGAGCGTCATCCCTAGGTTAGCGACCTTATGGTCGCGCCGACGCTGGCCTCGGATCATCCCGGTCTCGAGGTGCTCGCCGAAGTCGCGAGAGTGCTCGCCGAGGGCCGGGGCGGCGCCGCCGAGGAGGGGCTCGCCGACGTCGTCGGCGTGCTGCGCCGCGGCCTGTCGCTGCGCCGTTGCCGCCTGTGGTTACGCTCTCCTGATGGCTCCCGCTACGTCCCCATCGCCACACCCGACGAGGAAACGCAGCCTCCCGGCCTCCCGGCCGCGGTCCCCGTGTGGGTGGCCGAGGGGCCGCATCGCGAATCGATCCCCGGCGGAACACTGGTGCGGCTGCCGCTGGTACACGAAGTGGAAGCCCTTGGGTGCTTCGAGGCGATCATTCCGCAGGGACGCTCCGAGCGGATGGCCCACGACGTCCTCGTCGTGGTCGCGCAGATGTTGGCGCCCGTCCTGGCCGCCAATGAGCTTTCGCAAGACCTCGCTTCCGAAGTCGCCCTGCGTACCCGCGAGCTCGAGGCCCAGCGCAACTTTGCCGCCCGCATCATCGACTCGCTGCCCGTCGGCCTCTATGCGATCGATCGGGGCTACCGCATCCGCGCCTGGAACCGCAAACGTGAAGCGGGGACGCAGGGCGTCTCGCGCGAAGATGCGCTGGGGCGGGAAGTGTTCGAGGTGCTGGATCGCCAGCCGCGCGAGCTGCTGAAGAAGGAATTCGATCGCGTGTTTGCGACGGGGGAGATCCAGACCGTCGAAATGGACTCACAGGCGACCGGCGAAGCGCGGCACTACCGCATCACGAAGATCCCGATGCGCCTGGATGGCGAGGACATCTCGCACGTCATCACGATCGGCGAAGATGTCACCGCCTGGCGCCAGGCGCAGCAGCGCCTCGGGCAAAGCGAGAAGCTGGCAGCGGTGGGCCAGCTGGCCGCCGGGGTCATGCACGAGGTCAACAATCCGCTGGCGACGATTCTCGCCTGCAGCGAGGCTCTCGCGCTTCGCTTCGGCGAGCAAGACGAGTATCTGAAGATCATCGACACCGAGGTGCAGCGCTGCCGGCGCATCGTCGAAGGGTTGCTTGACTTCTCACGTCCCAAGAGTGGGCACAAGGCCGCCTCGGACATCAACGCGATCATCGAACAAACCCTGTTCCTGCTCAAGCATCACGAGCGTTTCAAGTGGCTCACCATCGAGCGCCAGCTCGAGAAGGGCCTGCCCGAGTTCCCGGCCGACGCCGAGCGGCTGGTGCAATGCTTCATGGCACTGATGCTGAACGCGATGGATGCGATGAACGCGCGCGGCGTGCTCACCGTGCGCACGCGGCGCAATCCGCAGCGGCGCGACGAAATCCTGGTCGAGTTCATCGACACCGGCACGGGCATCCGGCAGGAGGATCTGCCCAAGATCTTCGAGCCGTTCTTCACCACCAAGCCGCAGGGCCGCGGCACGGGGCTCGGCCTGTCGGTCGCGTACGGCATCGTGGAGGAGCATCGCGGCCGCATCGAGGTCGAATCGCAGATCGGGGTGGGCACCAACTTCAAGGTGTTCCTACCGGTCGGATGAAAATCCTCGTCGTCGAGGACGACAAGACGGTCGGCGATTACGTTCGCCGCGGGCTGGACGAGGCCGGCTATCACGTCGACCTCGTGGGCGACGGCGACGAGGGATTGAAGCGCGCCAGCGGCCGCGGCGCCAACTACGACATCATGGTGCTCGACCTGCGCCTCCCGAAGCTCTCCGGCATCGACGTGTTGCGGACGCTGCGGGACCGCGGCGTGGGACTGCCCGTGCTGGTGCTGACGGCGCAAGACTCCGTCGATTTCAAGGTGCAGGCGCTGCGGATGGGGGCGGACGACTACGTCACGAAGCCATTCGCCTTCGAGGAGCTGCTCGCGCGCGTGGAAGCGCTGGGGCGACGGCCCAAGGCGATCGCCCCGCCGACGCTCAAGGTGAATGGCCTGCTGCTCGACACCGGGAGCCGCGAGGTGACGCGGGACGGCAAGCGGATCGAGCTCACCCCCAAGGAATACGCCGTCCTCGAGTATCTCATGCGGCATCAGGGGCGCGTGATGTCGCGCACGCTGATCACGGAGTACGCCTGGGATTATCACTTCGATCCCGGCACGAACATCGTCGACGTCGTGATCACCCGGCTGCGCAAGAAGATCGATCAGACCAAGGAACCCAAGCTGATCCACACGGTGCGCGGCGTGGGATACGTGGTGCGGGCGTAACCATGCAGAGCATTCGCGCGCGGATGACCGTCTGGTACGCCACCGCGCTCATCCTCAGCATCGCGGTATTTGCGGTTTTCCTCTACTTTGCCCGCCGCAGCGCGACCTACCAGGATCTCGATCGCCGCATTCAGTCCGAAGCCGACCTGACGGCCGGCATCCTCGCCGAGAGCTATCACGCGCGGGGCGTGCTCGTCGAGAAGGACACCGCCGGGCGGCCGGTGCTGACGCCGGAGGTCGCGGCCGTGCTCGAGGTCGTTCCCGACTTCCTCCTCGTGACGAGTCGCGATGGCCGGCTGCTGTTCGCCTCGCCCGACGCGCGCGCGCTGACGTTCGCCGAATTCGAGCAGCTGAACGCGATCACCCGGCCGCCGGCCGCCTCCGCCCCGCACGTCCCCGGCCGCTTTCGGATCGAGCCCAATGGGCCGACGCTGCATTACATCGTGCGCGCGGTGCCGGATGCGGGGGAGCAGTTCGGCGCGATTCTCGCCGGCGCGAACACGCGCTCCGCGGAGCTGCGACTCGAGCAGCTGCTGCTGACGATCGTCATCGCCTTCTTCGTCGGCGTCGTGCCGGCCATCCTCGTCGGCGGCTGGATCGCGGGTCGGGCCCTCGAGCCGGTGGACCGGATGATCACGGAGGTTCGCGAGATCACCGACGGCCGGAGTCTGCACCGGCGGCTGGCGGTCCCGATGGAGCGCGACGAGCTGGGCCGGCTCGCCGAAACGCTGAATCAGATGATGACGCGCCTGGAGCGCAGCTTTGCGGCGCTGCGGCGCTTCACGGCGGACGCGAGTCACGAGCTCAAGACACCGCTCACGGTGGTGCGCGCCGGCGTCGAGCGCGCCATCACCCGGCCGGACATGCCCCAGGAAACGCTGGCCCCCCTGGAAGAGACGCTCCAGGAAGTGAACCGCATGACGGAGCTGCTGGAGTCGCTGCTCACGCTGGCGCGCGCCGACGAAGGGCGCGCCGATCTGCACCGGGAGTCGGTCGATTTGCGCGACATCATCGCCGAGGCGGGGGAGACCGGCGAGCTGCTCGCCGAGCACGCCGGGGTCGGCATGGAGATTCGCCTGCCGCCCGAGCCAGTCATGCTGTCGGTAGACCGCAGCCGCGTGCGCCAACTCGCGCTCAATCTCATCGAGAACGCCGTCAAGTACACCCCGCGCGGGGGACAGGTAGCGGTGGAGCTCGGGATGCACGACGGACGCGCCGTGTTCTCCGTCGCCGATACCGGCATCGGGATCGCGCCCGGCGATTTGCCGCATGTCTTCGACCGCTTCTGGCGCGCCGACTCCGCGCGCACGCGCACCAGCGAGCGCGCCGGCACCGGTCTCGGTCTCGCCATCTGCAAGTGGATCGCCGAGGCCCATGGCGGCACGATCGACGTGCAAAGCCGACCGGGCCGGGGAACCACGTTCACGGTGGGGTTACCGCGCGGCTAGATCCACATCCGGTTGTCACCGTTCCGTAATTCACGTGCAAGTACCGGGTCAGGAGTCGTCTGTATCTCTCAGATAAGCCCCCAACTGAGAGAGCCGACCATGTACGATGACCTGGCGCGAACTCAGAACCCTGCTCCACTCGAGTGGTTCGTCGTGCACGCGGTGATCCCCTCGATCCTCGTGACGTTGGCGCTGCAAATGCACTCAACGGTTCAGGGTGCGCCGCAGCTGCCTGCATATGGCGAATTTGTGTGGCTGCCGGTCATCGAGGCGCCGTGGGTGGGGGGGCCGGTGCCCGATCGGTTTCCCTTATTGGTCTCGATGCCGCGTGTCGTGTATCCCGCGGCCATGGTGCGAGGGGGAATCGAAGGGTACGTCCGGCTCAAGGCACTCGTCGACGCGCGCGGGCGCGTGTCGCGGTCTTCGATCGGGACATTGCACGCCACGGACTCTCGCTTCGTCGAGCCGGCCCGAAAGGCACTGATCCAGGCGGTGTTTCGTCCGGCCCGCTCGGCGGGTGTGCGGATCGGGTATTGGGTGACGATGACGATCGAGTTTCGTCCGCCGCTCCGAGGGTACACCCTTGGAATTCACTCAAAGAAGGGTCTGGGACCGGGGATTTGATCAGGCCTGTAAAGGGTCATTCGGCTGTCATCGTTTTGTAATCTTTGCCCTACTAGCGGGCATGTTGTAACGGGTACTATTACTTAGCGAACCAGTCACCAGCCTGGGAGGAGACGGCGGTGTTCAATCACCTGATCGAGTCGAACCGCAAGACCGACAAGAAGGGCGCGTTCGGACTTGGCGTCGTGTCGCTGGTCGGACACAGCGTCATCGTGCTCGCCGCGGTCGTCGCGACATTGACCGCGGGCCAGAAGAAAGACGAGAACGTCGTCGATACGGCGATGGTGTTCTTGAACCAGGAAGAACAGAAGAAGCCGGAAGAGCAGCCGCCCGTCGTGGATGTGCCGCAGCTGAAGGGCTTCCAGACGGTCGTCGCACCGACCGACATTCCCACGAACATTCCGCCGATCAATCTGCAGGAGCACTTCGACCCCAAGGATTACACGGGCACGGGCGTCGAGGGCGGCATCGGGACCGGCATTGTGCCGTCGTCCGATCAGGTGTTCATGGAGTCGGTCGTGGAGGAGCGTCCGGAGCTGCTGACGCGTCCTCCCCTCCAATACCCGGATCTCCTGCGGCAGGCGGGCGTGCAAGGTCGGGTGCTGGTGCAGGCGATCATCGATACGTCGGGTCGGGCCGAACCACCGTCGGTGAAAGTGATTCAGAGTCCCAATCCGGGCTTCGATCAACCGGCCAAGAACCTGGTTCTGAAATCGCTGTTCCGGCCCGCACGCGTGCACGGGCGGGCCGTCCGCGTGCTGATCAATTTGCCGATCGACTTTTCGATCAAGAGATAGGGAGACACAATGAGTTACGCGGATCTATGGCTCTCGATGGGGAAGTTCGCCAAAGGCATCGTGGTCGTCATGTTCGTCATGTCGGCCTGGTCGTGGGCGGTCAGCATCTCCAAGCAGATCTACCTCAGGAAATCGCAGAAGGAAACGCGCAAGTTCGCGCCTGAATTCTCGCGCTACCTGCAGGAAGAGCAGCTGGACGGCGCGATCGCGCTCGCGGAGAAGAACAAGAAGAGCCACGTGGCGCGCGTGCTGGGCGAGGCCCTCGCCGAGGTGAAGCCGCTGCTGCGCGACCGGGCGACGATCACCGCGGCCGACATCAACTCGGCGGAGCGCGCGGTCGAACGGCAAATGCTCATCATCACCGCCGAGCTGAAGCGCGGCCTCGGCATCCTGGCGACGACCGGCGCGACGGCCCCGTTCGTCGGACTGCTCGGCACGACGATGGGTATCGTGACGGCGTTCCAGGGCATGTCCGCCTCGGGCGGCTCCGGCTCCCTCGCGGCCATCACGGGCGGCGTCGCCGAAGCGCTCATCACCACGGCGTTCGGTCTGCTCGTCGCGATTCCCGCGGTGTGGCTGTACAACTATTTCGCGACCAAGATCGACTTCCTCACGGTGGAGATGACGTACACGTCGAAGGAGCTGATCGACTACCTCATCAAGAGCGTCGGCAGCGAGTTCGGCCGCTCGATCTTTACCAAGGAATTCCAGACGCAGAAGACGTCGCAGACCAGCGGCCCCATCAAGGGATAACGCACCATGGCGATGGGTGGCGCGAAGAAAGCGGAAGGCGCGGTCGCGGCGAACATCAACGTCACGCCGATGATCGACGTGATGCTGGTGCTGCTGATCATCTTCATGATCGTGACCCCGGCGATCACCGCCGGGTTCCAGGCGACGATTCCGCGCGCCAAGAATCCCGACTCTAAGGAAGAAGGCGAAGGCGAAATCCGCCTGGGTATCGACAAGGATGGGAAGTTCTACCTGGACATCACCGATCCGAGAACGGGGAAGTACACAGGCCCGCGCTTCATCAGCGACGAAGATTTGCCGGCCCAGTTGACGACGCTGTACGCCAACCGGACCGTGGACAAGATCCTGTATCTCCGGGCCGACGAGGGGATCGAGTACGGGCGCGTGCAGCAGGCACTCGAGATCGCGCGCAAAGCCGGCGTGCGGGTGGTCGGCGCCATTGCCGAGCAGGAACGCGCGGCAAAGCCGGAAAGGCGCTGACCGATGGCCATGGGAAGCGGCGGCTCGGGCGGCGGACTCAGTTCGGACATCAATGTTACGCCGATGATCGACGTGTTGCTCG
>QHUE01000054.1 GCA_003221825.1 Gemmatimonadota bacterium | reverse complement strand
CCGACGATCCCGAGGCGATGCGCGACGAGCTGGGCGATCTGCTCCTGCATCTCGCGTTTCAGATCGTAATCGCGGAAGAGCGTTCGCAGTTCAATGCGGAAGTCGTCACGCGCACGCTCGAGGAAAAAATGTGGCGCCGCCATCCGACTCTGTTCGGCGAAACGCGCGGCAGCGGTGGGGGCGGCGATCACCAGGGGTGGGAGCTCGCGAAACGGCGCGAGCCGCGGGCCGGAGGCAAGCGCGGCACCCTCGCGGGCCTGCCGCCGACGCTTCCGCCCCTGCTCATGGCGTATCGGCTCCAGGAGCGCGCCGCCGGCATCGGATTCGACTGGCCCGATGCAAAGGGTCCGATGGAGAAGGTGAAGGAGGAGACCGCGGAGCTCGAGCGGGAGCAGGGAGCGGGGAGAAGGGAGCAGGTCGAAGAAGAGATCGGTGACCTGTTGTTCGCCACCGTGAATCTCGCGCGTAAACTGGGCATCGAAGCTGGGCAGGCGCTCGAGCGCGCGAATCTGAAATTCATGGCGCGATTTGAGAAGGTCGAAAAGCTCGCGGAGGCGCGCGGCCTGGAAATGGGCCGCGCGTCCCTGGAACAGCTCGACAAGTTGTGGGACGAGGTGAAGCAGAGGCGCTAATCCGCGTCGTTATCGCTCGCTACCCCGGCAGACGCGTACTCTCCACCTGCTCGGTCGCCTGCGTCCACCGCTCGAGCCCAGCCTCTAGGCCGCGCTGCAACGATTCGAGCTCTGCGCCGAGCGTCCGGGCGGTGGCGGCGCCGTCGGGCCGCGTGTACAGCGCGGGATCCTCGAGCGCCGCGATCACCACCGCCACCTTGGACTCCAGGTCCGCCACCTGCGCCTCCGCCTCCTCGAGCTCGCGCTGGGCGCGGCGCAGCTCCTTGCGCGGGTCGCTCTTGGACGACGGCGCGACACGCTGGCGCTCGTGCACCTGCCGCAACGCCTGCTCCTCGGCCGCGCTGACGGCGGCGGCGTGGGCCCGCTCGGTGCTCACTTCTTCCCACTCCGCGAAGCCGCCGGCGAACTCGGTCATGTGTCCATCGTGCAGAATCCAAATCCGCGTCGTCAATGCGCGCAGCAGCGCCCGATCGTGGCTCACCAGGATCACTGTGCCGTCGTAATCCTCAATAGCGTCCTCGAGCGCCTCGATGGATTCGACGTCGAGATGATTCGTCGGCTCGTCCAGCACCAGCAGGTTCGCTCGCGACAACATCAGGATCGCCAGCGCGAGGCGCGCGCGCTCTCCCCCCGATAACGAGTCGGCCCCCCGCAGCACCTCCTGGCCCGAGAACCCGAAGCGGCCCAGGTGCCCCTGTATTTGCCCGCGCTCCCATTTCGGGCGCAGCCCGGCTATGCAATCGTAGAGGGTCTTATCGAGCGGCACCTGCGAGAGATCCTGACGATAGTAGCCGGCCGTGATCGAGCCGCCGAGCCGCAGCTCGCCGCCCTGCGTCGGGTGTTCGCCGAGCAGTGCGCGAAGCAGGGTAGACTTCCCCGCTCCGTTGCGGCCGAGAATCCCCAGGACGCCGGTCCGCTCCAGCGTGCCACTGAAGCGCGGCACCAGGGTCCGCGCGCCGACCCCGACGCTCACGTTCCTGACGGTGAGCACCTGGTCGCCGCCGCGCTCGGCCACCTCGAACCGCAACGCCATGGTGCCCTCGGCCCCGATCACCGGACTGAGTCGTGGCAGCCGCTCCAGCCGCTTGCGCCGGCCCTTGGCCTGCTTGCTGTTCTGCCCGGCGATGTTGCGGGCGATGTAGTCCTGCTCGTGCGCAATGGTGCGCTGCTGCTGGTCGAACGCCCGCTGCTGCGCCAGCCGGCGCTCGGCACGCTGGGCCACGAAATCGGCGTAGCCGGCCGCGTACGGCGTGGCGCTGCCGCCTTCCAGATGCAGCACGTGATCAACGGTCGCGGCCAGAAAGGCGCGGTCGTGGCTCACCAGCAGCACGGTCCGCTCACTCGCGACGAGGTATTGCTCGAGCCAGCGGGTCGTCTCGAGATCGAGGTGGTTGGTCGGCTCGTCGAGCAGCAACACATCTGCGGTCGTCATGAGCTGGCGGGCGAGGCCGAGGCGGCCGAGCTCGCCGCCGCTGAGCGCGGACAGGGGCGTGACGCGGGTCTGCGCGGGTTCGAACTCGAGGCCGTGCAGCACCGCGTCGATGCGCGCCGTGACAGCGTAGCCTCCCTCGCGCTCGAAACGCTCGAGGTCTTCGCCGTACCGGGCCAGCGCGCGGGGCGAGGAGTCATGCGCGAGATTCGCGGCCTGCTCGACCAGCGACTGCTCCAGCGCCAGGAGCTCGGCGAGCTCGCCGGCCGCCGCTTCCCAAACCGTGGTCGCGGCGCCGTAGTCGCGGTGTTGCTCGAGCAGCGATACGCGCAGTCCGGCCGCGCGCGCGATGCTCCCGCGCGTCGGATCGAGCTCGCCGGTCAACAGGCGGAAGAGCGTCGTCTTGCCGGTGCCGTTCCGGCCCACGATGCCCCAGCGCTCGCCCGGAGCGACCGTGAACGAGACGCCCGAGAACAGCGTCGTGTCGCCGAAGTCCACGCCCACGCCGCTGAACGCGATCTGGCTCACGGCTGCGCGCTAGACCGCGGGACGCCGGTCTCCTAGCGCCACGCGGTCACAATGATGGGGAACACCGCGACGACCGCCACAAAGACGGCGAGGTAGTACTCACTGCGAACGCTGAATGATGACCGCGGTTCCGTAGCAGAGAACCTCGGTGGCCGAACCCTGTCGGCCGACTTCCGAGCTCTCGTAGCGCACACCGACGATCGCATTCGCCCGAAGCTCGCGAGCATGCAGTAAGAGCAGTTCGTAGGCCTGCTCCCGCGCCTGCTCACACATCTCGGCATAGGCGCCGATCTGTCCTCCGATAATCTGCTTCAGTCCACCCAGAAATCCCTGGCCGAGCGTCGGAGATCGCACGACGATTCCACGCACGAGACCTTTGTATTCCACGATGCGATAACCCTCGATCGTAAAGGTCGTGGTTGTCTGCAGCGTCTCTGGCATCCATGCTCCTTGAAGGGTTCTACTGCACCGAGTTGCTTACGAACGCGAGCCGTTTGCCATCCGGCGACCACGACGGGACGTTGATCGTCCCTTGACCGCCATAGAGGTAGGAGATGACGCGCGCCGGTCCACCGCCGACGGGCATCAATCGCAGCAACACGTGTTTGTAAAACGGATGATCGTCCGGCGCAACGTCCAGGGGAAACGAGAGGAACGCGATCCACTTACCGTCGGGCGTGATGTGCGGGAACCAGTTCTGGAAGTCGTCGTTGGTGATCTGCTCCTGGGCGGTTCCATCCGGTCGCATCCGCCAGATCTGCATCCGTCCGCTACGCGATGAGTTGAAGTAGATGTATGCGCCGTCGGGCGTGTACTCCGGTCCGTCGTCGAGGCCCGGCGTGTTCGTGAGGCGGATCTCGTCGCCTCCGGTCGCGGCGATCTTGTACACGTCCAGCTCGCCGCCGCGCTCGCCGACATACACCAGCCAGCGGCCATCGGGAGACCAGCCGTGCAGGTACGATGGGCCCTTGGCCGTGATGCGCGTCGGCGTGCCGCCGGTCGCCGGCACCGTGTAGACGATGGACGCGCCGCTGTCCTCCACGGCATGGTTACTGATGGCGAGCATCCGGCCGTCGAACGAGAGGACGTGGTCGTTGTTGTTGCGCGTCGCGAATCCCGTGTTGATCGCCGCGGCCGAGCGTGACGCGAGATCGAAGCGGTAGAGCCGTCCCTCCTGCACGTAGATGAGTGCCTTCCCGTCGTGCGTCCAGTTGGGCGCCTGAAACGATCCCGCGTACTGGTGCACGATCGTCGCGTTGCCCGACGCGACATCGAGAATCTCGAGGTTCGAGCCGATGTAATCGCGGTAGGGGACGAAGTCGTGCGGCGCCGGCGTCGTGATGCGGACATTGCTGAACGTGGCCCGCTCGGTGACGGTGTCGTTGTGCGCGCACACGAACAGGCCGACATACACCGTATCGGGGAGCGAGACGCTGTCGAGCCGCTGTGTGACGAGCGTGTCACCGAATTGCGCGACCGACATGAAGTACACGCCGTCGCGCCGCTCGAGCTGGATGACCGCGTCCGCATCGGGGAGGCTATCGGGCGACTTGGCCTCCTCCGTGATCGCGCCAGTCTGGCGGCGGAACTGGAGCGACATCAAGCCGTTGCCGTGCAACGCCGCAGTGACGTGCGGGGTGCTGACCCCAAGTGAGGGGCGAATGGTCCAGCCGATCTTCCGATGCTGCTCGACGCCTTTGCCGATAAAGCGGGCGCGTGTGGACAGGATGAAATTGCCGCTCATCCGTTTCCACACGAAGTGAAACTCGTCGCGGGTGTCCCACATGTTGTGCCCCGAACCGGCCACCAGATACGTCTGCCGCTCCGGGTCATACGACGCGGAGCCTCGTGCTCGGCCGACGTTCGTATGCGTTGGAAAGATGCCGACAGGAGTCTGAGCACCGAGAACCTGGCCAAAAAGGGCGCTCAGCAGGAGCGGAAGCAGGCGGAGAGGTAGGCGCACGGCGTCAGGCGCCGCCAGCGGGCCGGTCGGCTTCACCGTGCCTCCAAGCAATGACTTGCTGAGATCACAAAGGCAATTCTACCATTGACGCCGGGCGCCGCCAGCTTACGGCCCGATATCGGCGCACAGGAGGCATCCTGGACACGCAGGTTGTGGCGACGGAGCGAACCTCCCTTCGCGCTGAGCACCTGTTCCTTCTGCAGGCGTCCCGACCTGGCCTGTGGCTCACGGCCATTGCGTTTTACATGCTGCCGCTCGGGCAACGCAACGTTTTTCAGTCCGCCGTGTTCTGGCTGGGCGCGCTGTACGTCAGCTTTCCCATGGGCCTGCTGCTCTACGGCTGGAACGACATCGTTGACTATGAAACCGACCGGCTCAATCCCCGCAAGGGCACGTTTCTGTTCGGCGCGCGGGGCACGCCCGAGCAATTGCGCGGACTGCCCCTCCGCATCGCGCTGGCGCAGGCACCGTTCGCGGTCGCGTTCAGCCTGCTCGGCGGAGCAAAGATGCTGGTGTGCTTCGCCGGCATGATAGCCGCGGCCGCGCTCTATAACTGGCCGCGCTATGGCTTCAAGAGTCGCCCGCCGCTCGAGATCCTGAATCAGGCGGGCTATCTGTTCGTGTTTCTGTTGAGCAGTTGGCTGAATGACGTCCCGCTGCTCCCCTGGGCGACGATGCTCTTCGGCGCGCTGTTTGCCATGCATTCGCTCTTGTTCGGCCAAGTGATGGATTTGGAGCCCGACCGCGCAGCCGGCCGGCGTACGACCGCTACCGTCATCGGCCGCGTTCGGGCCAAGCTGTTGATGGTGGCGCTCATCGTCTGTGAAGCGGTGCTGGTCGCGCGGTTCTTTTCAGCGAAAGTTCTGGCTCTCTTCCTGCTTATGAGCGCCGCGTGGTTCGCCGTTGATGCCACAGTGCTGTGGCGCAGCCGGCCCTATACCAATCGCGAGATGCGCTTCTTCATGCTGGCCTGGAACGCAGTCGCGCTGGTCAGTATGCCGTGGATGTGGTCGCAGGCCAGCCTGCTGCAGATGCGGTGAGGGCGCGCGTGTTAGGCAGCGTTGGGCGCGTGTTCCCCTCGATACGCAAGACGACCCGTAGCGATCACGAGCAGCAGCACCACCCCTGCACCGCACCAGGCTGCGTAAAACAACAGGCGCGGCAGCCGTTGGACGCGCACTCGGTCCCAGTTGTTGAATCGGAGCCCGATCTCCTCTGCACGAACGACTCGCGAACCTGCGCCGTCTCTGATCGAGACTTGTCCCTGCTCCAATAAGGTCCCGAGCGGCCGCCCTCGTGCGTAGATCTCGACGCGGTCCGCGCTCTCAGCCAGCGACAGGGTCTTGGGTGGCGGCGTCCACCACATGTCCGAGCGCTTCGCGAGTTCGCTGTAGAGGGCGACGACCGGAATCAGAAGCAAGCTGGCTGTGAGCAGCGAGTAAAAGATCCGGAGACGCGGTGGCATCAAATCCTCCTCGCGGTCGAGACGTTCGTTACTGCCTAACGCGTCACTTCGTCACCTCAGCGGGACCTTGACGCTTCATCTGTGAATCCGCTTGGCGATGAATCACGCGCCAGCCATTTCGCTCGCGTCGAAAGATCCAGGTGGCACGGATCTCAAGTATCGATTCCTCAGACCGGCCTGGGACCTTGAAGCGCAGGTTCTCACGCTGTACCACGTAGCCGAGGTTCCCTACTACGTAAGACGCAATTCGCTCGATCGTCAGGGACCCCTCGGAGTACTGGGTACTCGCCCAGTCGAGTCGTCGCCCGACCTGGTCCCACCCATGGTCACCTCTCCCGCCGGAGACGCCAAAGAGCGTGACGTCGGACGCGCGAGACCAGAGGGCCTTGAGGGG
>QHUE01000053.1 GCA_003221825.1 Gemmatimonadota bacterium | reverse complement strand
TTCGTCACGAGCGAGCCGCCGGCCATCGGCGCGACGACCGCGGTGGGGAGGCGCCAACCCAGCTGCTCGGCGATCTCGAACGCCATCGTCTTCGACCCTTCGCCGTAATAGCCGCGCAGGTTGACGTTGACGATGCCCCAGCCGAACAGATCAGCCACCTGCGCGCACAGACGGTTGACATCGTCATAGTGACCGCGCACGCGGACCAGCCGCGCACCATACACCGCGGTCCCGACGATCTTGGCAGTCTCGAGGTCTTCCGGAATGAAGATCCAGGCTTTAAGACCGGCGCGTGCCGCCTGCGCCGCGACGGCGTTCGCCAGATTGCCGGTGGAGGCGCAGCCGATCGTGTCGAGCCCGAACGCGGCGGCAGCATTGATCGCCGTCGCGACGACGCGATCCTTGAAGGACAATGACGGATGCGAGACCGCGTCGTTCTTGACCCAGACGTGCGCGACGCCGAGTAGCGCGGCGAGTCGCGGCGCCTCGACGAGCGGCGTGCCGCCGGTATCGAGCGAGAGCAGGGGCTCACCGTCGAACGGCAGCCACTCGCGGTAGCGCCAGAGCGACCACCGGCGCGCCGCGATCGCGTCACGCGTGGGAGTCACACGTGCGGCATCGAAGACGGGATCGAGCGGGCCCAGGCACTGCTCGCACACCGCGATCGGGGCCGGCTCGTGCAATGCTCCACAGGCACGGCATACCTGCGGCCTTGGGCGTACGGCAGGTGCCGCAACGCTGGTCGTCATGGCCGGGCCTCCACTGCCGGGACCGATCGTGCCGCCGGTCGAGCTTTACGGGTCTGCCGAGCCGCGCGAATCAGCGCCTCATCGGCAGGATCGATCGGATAGCAATGCTCGGGACCCGGAAAGACACCCGCTCGCACGTCGCTCGCATACTCGCGAAACGCGCGCTCGACATTCGTTCCTACTTCGGCGTATCGCTTCACGAACCGGGGGGAGATGTCCCCCACGAAGTTGCCGAGCATGTCGTGGGAAATGACGAGCTGCCCGTCCACGTGTGGCCCGGCGCCGATCCCGTAGACGAGGACGCCGAGGCGCTCCCGCACAAACGCCGCCGTCTCAGCAGGTACGGCCTCGAGCAGAATCGCGAACACACCCCCCCGCTCCAATGCCTCGGCATCGCGCAGCAGCCGCTCCGCCGCTGCCAGCGATTTTCCTTGGACTCGATAGCCCCCGAGCTGCCCGAGGTTTTGTGGCGTAAGGCCGAGGTGCCCCATGACTGCGATGCCGGCATCGACCATCGCGCGCACTCGTTGCGCGACCCGCGCGCCGCCCTCGCATTTCACCGCGTCGCACCCGGCGGCCACGAACGCCCCGGCGCTCCGAATCGCGGTCTCGTCGGACGGCTGATAGGACAGGAACGGCAGATCTCCGATCACGAACGCCTGTTTCGCCGCGCGCGTCACCGCCCGAATGAACACCAGCATTTCGTCCAGTCCGATCTGGAGCGTGCTCGGGAGCCCGAGCATCGTCATCGCCGCGGAATCACCCACGAGAATCATGTCGACGCCCGCGCGGTCGGCGAACGTCGCTGTGGGATAATCGTAGGCGGTGACAAAGACGGCTTTCTCGTTGCGCGCCTTCAATCCCGCGAGGGTCGCAACGGTCACTTTACGGACCGACATGGATGCCTCCATCAGTCAGAGAGGCGACCGCGAGGTCGCTGACGCATTCGCGCAGTCGCTCGAGGGCGAGATCGAGATCGGCCGGCGACACCGCGAACGACAGGCGCAGGTGGCCGGCGCCACCTGGCCCGAAGCCGGTGCCGGGCAGGACGGCCACGCCGTGAGTTTCGAGGAGGAGCGCGGCGAGCTGGTCGGTCGAGAGCCCCGCCCGCTCCTCGACCTGCCGCACGTCCGGGAACGCGTAGAACGCCCCGGTTGGCCGCGTGCATCGGATCCCTGGTAGGCCATTGAGCCCGTCGACCAGCCAATCGCGGCGGCGCTCGAGGCGCGCGACTGCAGCCGTCACGGAATCCTGTGGCCCGGTAAGGGCGGCCAGTCCCGCCAACTGCACGAACGGCGGCGTACAGGACGTGCCGTTGACCACCAGCGTCGTGACGCGCTCAACCAGCGCCGCGGGCAGCACGCCGAAGCCCAGCCGCCAGCCGGTCATGTTGTAGGACTTCGAGAAGCTGTCCACGATGATGGTGCGCTCGAGCAGGCCCGGCAGGGCCGCGATGCTGTCCGAACGCCCATCGTACCGAATCCGGCCGTACACCTCGTCCGAGACCACGACGAGGTCGTGACGCAACGCGAGCTCGGCAATTGCGTGCAGAGCATCGGTCGTGGCGATACCGCCGGTGGGATTCCCGGGGAGATTCAGGACCAACGCGCGAGTGCGCGAGCCGATCAAGGGGGCGATGCGCTCAGCATCCAGCCCCCCCACTTCATCGAGAGGGTAGCGGACCGGGACCGCCCCGGCGAACCGCACGACCGACGGGTAGATCGGAAAGCCCGGGTCCGGCACGAGCACTTCGTCGCCTGCCTCGAGGACGGCGAGCAGGGCGTAAAACACCATCGGCTTGGCCCCCGGAACGACGACCACGTTCTCTGCCGCCGCCCCCGCCCGTATACCCCGCCACGCGAGCGATGCAGCAATCGCATCGCGCAGCGCGGGGAGTCCGGCCGGGTTCACATAACGGGTGTGGCCGTCGTGCAGGGCGCGGACGGCTGCCTCCACTACGGGGGGGGGAGTCGTCCCATCGGGCTCGCCGATCTCGAGGTGGACCACGTGGCGGCCGGCGTCCTCGAGGCGGCGCGCCGCCACCAACACCTCGAACGCACCTTCGCCCGAGAGGGCGGTGACTCGACTGGCAGGGACGACGGACATGGTCCACCCCCGAAACGCAAACGACCGCTCAAGTGAGCGGCCGCGGGAAGCGATTCCCTGAAACACCATCGCCCGGACAAATAATGCCGCGGGCGTGTCGCTTTTTAGCACTTTGTTTAACGTGGCGGCAATACGCGGCAAATCACCACGAGTCTTCAGTTGTAGCGGTAGTCTAGCCCCGCTGCTCCGGCGCCGTCAAGGGCTCTATTCCGTATCGATCTGCGCCCGCTGCAGGTGCCCGGAGAAATCGACGTAAATGGTCTTGGTCTCCGAGTAGAAGTCGTACACTTCCCACCCGCCCTCGCGATGGCCGTTGCCGGTTTGCTTCACCCCACCAAAGGGAAGGTGCGCTTCGGCGCCGATCGTCGGGGCGTTCACGTAGGTGATGCCGGTGTCGAGGTCGGTCATCGCCTGGAAGGCGCCGTTGACGTCCCGGGTGTACAGGGAGCTCGACAACCCGTACTTCACGCCGTTGTTGATGCCGATCGCATCCGGCAGGTCCTTCGCCTTGATGACCGCCAGCACAGGTCCGAAGATCTCTTCCTGCTCCACCCGCATTCCCGGCTTCACGCCGGTGAGCACGGTGGGTTCGTAGAACCAGCCACACTCCAGACGCTTGTCGCCCTGAGGAATCCGTCCCCCGAGGGCGACGCTGGCGCCCTCCTGCCTCGCGATGCCGACGTACTCGGCGACCTTCTGGCGCGCCTCTTCGTGGATCAGCGGACCCACCTCGGTCTTCGGGTCGAGCCCGGGACCGAGGCGCAACTTGCCGGCGCGATCGGTAAGGAGCTGCACGAACTTGTCGTGGATCCTCTCCTGCAGAATCAGCCGGCTCGTCGCGGTGCAGCGTTGCCCCGTGGTCCCGAAGGCGCCCCAGAGGACGCCGTCCAGTGCGAGATCCAGGTCGGCATCGCCCATGACGATCATCGCGTTCTTCCCGCCCATTTCGAGCGAGAGACGCTTGTGCATCCGGCCGCAGGTGGCGCCAATGACGGATCCGGTTTCCGTCGACCCCGTGAACGAGATCACCGGCACTTCGGGGTGCTCGACGAGTGCGCGCCCGACGACCGAGCCTTGCCCATGCACCAGCTGGACGACCTCGGGCGGCAGCCCCGCTTCGAGCAGCACCTCGACCAGCAGATGCGCCGTGTGCGGGACGTCTTCGGCAGGCTTGAGGATCACGGCGTTTCCGCACAGCAGCGCCGGAAACATCTTCCAGGTCGGAATGGCGAGCGGGAAGTTGAACGGCGTGATCAGCCCCGCGATCCCGATCGGCCGGCGATAGCTCATCGCCCATTTGTTGCGCAGCTCCGACGGCACGACGCGACCGAACAGGCGGCGGCCCTCCGTTGCGGCGTAGAGGGCGGTATCGATGCCCTCCTGGACGTCCCCGCCCGTTTCCGCGAGCACTTTCCCCATCTCACGGGTCATCGCACGCGCGATATCGTCCTTGCGCTCAACGAGGAGCTGTCCGACGCGTTGCAGCACCTGCCCGCGAATCGGCGCCGGCGTCTTGGACCATTGCGCGAAGCCGCGCTTGGCCGACGCGATCGCGCGCTTCACGTCATCCGGCCCCGAGCGCGGGAAGCGGCCGATGACGTCGTTCCAGTCCGCGGGGTTGCGGTTCTCGAAGTACTCGCCCGTCGAGGGAACGACCCAGTCGCCGGCGATGAAGTTCTTGAATTCCGGATGAGCCATGGATCTCACTTTTTGGGACAGAAGAACGGATCGGGTGTCTTGCCGTACACACGAGGCAGCAGCTGTCGACCCGCCAGCGCTAGACCCCAGATAATCAGGATGATCGATAATGTGTGGGCGATGCCGAGCCGACGCTTCCACGATGTCAGGCCGCTCCACACCCCGGCGACCGTCACCGCGGTCGGTCCAAGAAGATAGACGATGAGGGCCCAGCCACACCCGTGCGCGTAGGGCCAAAAGAGCATCCCCACACCCAGCGCGACGCCGAGCCCGACGCGAATCCATGTGGTGAGCCACGCGCCGCCCCGGGCGGGACCGGCCGGCTGGAATGCGCCGGCTCCCGCCGTGCCGGGGACCGCGGGGCGCGAGACCGGCACGGTCGGCACCCCGCGGCCCAGCGTCGGATCGGCTTCGGGCAATTTCGCGAGCAGCTTGTCCACTTCGCGCATCTCGCGATCCCAGTCGCGCTCTTTTTGTTCCTTCTCTTTCACGCGGCCCCCCCTCCTTCCCCACCGCGGGCCAATCCGTATCGCTCGATCTTCTTGTAGAGATTGCTGCGCGGCATCTGCAATGTGCGCGCAGTCTCCGAGACGTTCCAGTCGTGCTCCTGCAGCTTGCCGAGCAGGAAGGCGCGCTCCGCTGACTGCTTGAATTCCTCGAACGTTGCGGCGCGCAACCAGGCAGCGTCACCGCCGGCGCTCAGGCTCGGCCCTTTGAGCCGTCCCGCGTCGGCCGCTCTCCCCACGAGCCGCTCGACGTCGCTCTGCGTCACCGCCGGACCGGACGCCAGGATCAGCAGCCGCTCGACCGCGTTCTTCAGCTCGCGAATATTGCCCGGCCAGTCGTGCGCGGTGAGCCGCTCGACGGCCGCGGCGTCGAATTCCTTGGCCGGCAGCCCGCCGCCCTTGGTCAGCTCCGCGGTGAAGTACGCGACGAGCTGCGCAACGTCGGCGCGCCGTTCGCGCAGCGACGGCACGTGAATCGGAATGACGTTGAGCCGATGCAGCAGGTCTTCGCGAAACCGGCCATACTCGATTTCCTCGCTGAGGTCTTTGTTCGTGGCGGCGATGACACGCACGTCGACCGGCAGCGCCTTCCCCGATCCGACGCGAGAGATGACGCCTTCCTGCAGCGCGCGTAGCACCTTCGCCTGCGCCGAGAGACTCATGTCACCGATTTCATCGAGAAACAGCGTGCCGCCGTCGGCGAGCTCGAACTTCCCGGCGCGATCGGCGAACGCGCCGGTAAAGCTGCCCTTCATATGGCCAAACAGCTCGCTTTCGATCAGCTCCGTCGGGATCGCGGCACAATTGACCTCGACGAAGGGACCGGAGCCCCGCGGGCTGAGCGCGTGGACCGCGCGGGCCACGAGCTCCTTGCCGGTGCCGTTCTCGCCGGTGATCAGGACGCGCGCCGGCGTCGGCGCCACCTTCTCGATCAGCCCGATCACATGGCGGATGGCCTTGCTCGAGCCGACGATCTCGTACTGCGCGCGGACTTCCTGCTTCAGCCGCACGTTTTCGGTGACGAGCACGACGTGTTGCAGGGCATTCCGCAGCGTCAGCAGGATCCGATCGGTGTCGAGCGGCTTCTCGAGGAAGTCGTAGGCGCCGAGCTGCGTCGCTTCGACGGCCGTCTGGATCGTGCCGTGGCCGGAAATCATCACGACCTGGGCCTCAGGATCGAGGTCCCGGACGCGCTTCAGCGTCTCCAGGCCGTCCATCCCTTCCATCTTTACGTCGAGGAACACGAGGTGCGGCTTGAAATCGGGATAGACGCGGATGGCTTCGTGACCCGACGCGCAGGCCTGCACCTCGATTTCTTCGTATTCGAGGACCTGCTTCAGGGCCTCGCGGATCCCCTTCTCGTCATCCACGATCATCACGCGGCGACGACTCACGTGCCGGTCCTTCGGCGCTTGTACAACACCACCCCGGTCAAATGCACTTTCACGTCGGTGACCGCAGGATCGACTTTGACCGGCACCGCCCCGCTCGACGACGCGCCGGCCATCTGCTTGGTGAGTTGCTTCACAAAGGGGCCGGGAATCTCGAAGCCGCGCAAACTGATCTCGGTGATGTCGTAGAGCGCCGTGCCCGGCTTCCCGATCGAG
>QHUE01000052.1 GCA_003221825.1 Gemmatimonadota bacterium | reverse complement strand
CGGCCAGGGACAGGAAGACGATCCCGGCGACCGCGGTGATCACGACGAGCCAGCCCCCGGCGTGGATCGGGTTGCCGCCCATCCGCACGAGGCGCCGCTCGACGGGGCGCATGACAGGATCGGTTACCGCTCGCAATGTGCGGCCGAGGACACCGAAGGGTGACACTCGCTTCGTGCGAATGAGCCATGAGCCCAGGGCGACCAGGGCGGACAACACGACGAGACCAAATACGGTGTAGCGAAGGATCATCAAGCGCCGAACGCGGCCGCGACAATCCGCTCCTGTTCGGCCTTATGCGCGGCGGGATAGCCTTCCGCGGGACTCGAGCGTTCGGGTCGAGACACATCCAGTAGGGTCACGCCCTGGGGGAGCAGGTCGCGAATCTTGGGCATCACGAACTTGCGCGCGCCCATATTGCGCGGCTCTTCCTGGACCCACACGACTTCCTTGAGGTTGGGATAGCGGCGCACGTATTCGCCGATCTCCGCCCCGGGGAAGGGATACAGCAGCTCGACGCGTCCGATCTTGACGTGCGGCGCCGCGGCGCGGCGGGACGACGCGATGATGTCGTAGTAGATCTTGCCGCTGCACAAGAGCAGACGCGTCACCTTCTCGGGCCAGGTGCGATCCCGATCCCACAGCACGGTCCTGAACTTTCCCAGCACCAGATCGTCGAGTTGCGACGCGGCCGCGGGAAGCCGCAGCAGGCTCTTCGGCGTCATCACGACCAGCGGCCGAATCTCGGTGTGCAGCGCCTGGCGCCGCAGGAGGTGGAAGTACTGCGCCGGCGTCGTGCAGTTCGCCACGCGGATGTTGCCCTCGGCGCCGAGCGCCAGGAAGCGCTCGAGGCGGGCGCTGGAGTGCTCGGGCCCCTGACCTTCGTAGCCGTGGGGCAGCAGCAGCGTGAGCCGCGACGTCTCGCCCCATTTCGCCAGCCCCGCGATCAGGAACTGATCGATGATCACCTCGGCGCCATTGGCAAAATCGCCGAACTGGGCCTCCCACAACACGAGCGCGTTGGACGCCTCGACGGCGTAGCCGTACTCGAAGCCGAGACAGGCGTATTCCGAGAGCGGACTGTTATGGAGCTCGAAGGGACTCTTCGCGCCGGCGAGGTGCTGGATCGGCGCGTGGCGGTTGCCGTTGTGGATGTCGTGGAGCACCAGATGCCGCTGGCTGAAAGTGCCGCGCTCGGTATCCTGGCCCGTCAGGCGGATGGGGGTGCCCTCCATGAGCAACGACGCGAAGGCGAGTGCTTCCGCGTGCGCCCATTCGATGCCCCCCCCCTCCTTCGACGTGAGCGAGTCGCGCCGGCGCTCGAGCTGCTTCAACAGCTTGGGATGCACTACGAAGCCGTCCGGAACAGCGAGCAGCTCGGTATTGAGCTTCGTCAACAGGTCGGCGGCGACGGCGGTACCGGGCTCGGGTGCGCTCTCACGTTTGATGCGCTGGGGTTCCTCGTCTCGCTGGCCTGATTTGACCGCCTGCTGGACGGCGGTCAGGCGCTGGTAGGCGGCCTCGGCATCGGCCGCTGCCGCGCCCGAATCCACGACGCCTTCGCTCACGAGCTGCGCCGCGTACTTCTCCCGCACCGGCGGCGTTTGCTTGATGCGCTCATACATCGTCGGCTGCGTGTAGGCGGGCTCGTCGGCTTCGTTGTGGCCGTAGCGGCGATACCCCACCAGATCGATCACGACGTCGGCATGGAATTTCTCGCGATACATCATCGCGAGCCGCACCGCCGCCAGGCACGCCTCGGGATCGTCGGCGTTGACGTGAATGATCGGCACGTCGAAGCCCTTGGCGAGGTCGCTCGAGTAGTCGGTGGAGCGGGCTTCGCGCGGGTCCGTGGTGAAGCCGATTTGGTTGTTGAGAATCAGGTGAATCGTCCCGCCGGTCGTGTACCCCCGCAGCCGCGCGAGGTTGAAGGTTTCCGCGACCACGCCCTGGCCCGCGAACGCGGCGTCGCCGTGCAACAACACCGGCAGCGCCACCTTCGCATCGTGTTCCGCCCCCGGACCGCCGCGATTCGTTTGATTCGCCCGCGTGCGGCCTTCGACGACCGGATTCACCGATTCCAGATGGCTGGGATTCGGCGACAGCGTGACGGCCATGTCCGCGCCGCTCGCCGTGTGGTAGACCCCTTCGGCGCCGTGGTGGTATTTCACGTCGCCGGTCCCGGCCGTCGCCCCTTCGTTCTCGGGCGTCTCCTCTTTGCGCCCGCCCTCGAACTCGGCGAGGATCGTTTCGTACGGGACGTTGACGACGTGCGCCAGCACGTTGAGGCGCCCGCGGTGCGCCATGCCGATGACCGTCTTGCGCGTCCCATGCGCGGCGGCGAGCTCGATCGTGAAATCGAGCATCGGGACGGTCATGTCGAGGCCTTCGATCGAGAACCGCTTCTGGCCGAGGTAGGCTTTGTGGAGGAAGCGCTCGAGTGTGTCCACGGCGGTCAGACGCGCGAGCAGCTGCTTCTTGCCATCGGCGGAAAGCGGCCGGCGATGTTGGCCGGATTCGATCACCTGCCGCAGCCACAGGCGCTCTTCGTGGCTGCCGATGTGTTCGACCTCGTAGGCAATGGTACCGCAGTATGTCGCGCGCAGCGCGGGCAGTGCGTCCGCGAGTGTTTGACCCGGCACGTAGATCCGCAACACCTCTGCCGGGATCCGCGCCATGATCTCCGGCGTGAGTCCGAGCCGGCCGATGTCGAGCGACGGATCGCCGGGCGGCTCGCTGCCGAGCGGGTCGAGGTGTGCGGCGAGGTGGCCGAAATTTCGATGGGCTCGGACCAAAGCATACGCCGCAGCGACATTCTTTAGATCATCGGGATGCGAGATGGGGGATGCGGGATGCGTGGATGTCGGGGCAGGGGCCGGTGCCGGCGGAGCGGTCACGCTTCCCGCATCCCGCATCCCGCTTCTCGCTCCAGCCAGACTCTCCGACACTTCGTCGTAGAACCGCTCTTCGCCCTGCAAGAGGGAGTCGAGAGTGCGAAGGAACATCCCCGACTCCGCGCCCTGGATGATGCGGTGATCGTACGTGCTGGTGATCGTGATGATCTTGGCACCGGGGGGGGCGATGTCGCGGATCGTGCCGGTGGCGATGATCGACCCCTGGCCCTTCATGAGGCGGGGGACTGAGGCGACGGTGCCGAGCGTGCCGGGATTGGTGAGCTGGATCGTGCCGCCCGCGAAGTCGTCGGGCATCAGGCGGTTGGTGCGCGCCTTCTCGACGAGCGCCTCATAAGCAGCGTGGAATGCGGCAAAATCCATCGTTTCGGCGTGCTTGATGACCGGGACGACGAGCGCGCGGCTCCCGTCCTTCTTCTCGACGTCCACCGCGAGGCCCAGGCCAATGGCGCCGGGGTCCACGCGGTGCGGCTTGCCGTCGATCTCTTGAAAGGCATGCGTCATGACCGGGAAGTGTTTGGCGGCCTGGACGATCGCGTACCCGATCAGGTGAGTGAACGAGATCTTCTTCCCGCTCGCGGCCAGCTGGGCGTTGAGCGCCTTGCGGCGGGCGTCGAGCGTGGTCGCCGAGATGTCGCGGAAGGACGTAGCCGTGGGGACCGTGAGGGACTCGGTCATGTTCGCCACGAGCCGGGCGGCGGGGCCTGTAATAGGGGTCGGGAGCCTGGAGTCAGGAGCCGGGATCGCCTGCGTGGGGGCAGCACGCGGCTGAACTGCCGGAGCTGCGGCCCGGGCTCCAGACTCCTGACTCCCGGCTCCACTAATGATCGGCAACTCCGCGAGCTTTCCGTTATCAAACAGCTCCCGCCACTCCTGACCGACGGAGGCGGGGTCGCGCAGGTATTCCTCGTACATGATCTGTACGAAGGCGGCGTCGTAGGTACCAAACACGAATTCGCTCACGGGCTGGAATCTATAAGGTATCTTATGTGACAGAATGCCTTTGCTCTCGCTCGCCTTAATCCTGCTTCAAACCCAAGCCCCAGCCCCCAGTCCCTCGCTCCGAGCCCGCATCGAGGCTCGCATCGCGCAGGCACCCGCCCGCGCCGTGGGGCTGTACTACCGGGATCTCAGCGGCGGCGACTCACTAACTGTCGGCGCCGCCGCGCGGTTCCACGCGGCGAGCACGATGAAGATCCCCGTGATGATCCAGCTCTTTCGCGACCAGGACGCGGGTCTGCTGTCACTCGATGACTCGGTGACGGTCACGAACACTTTCCGCTCGATCGTGGACAGCTCGCCCTACCAGCTCGACGTGACCGACGATTCCGACTCCTCGCTTTATAAGCGGTTGGGCCAGCGCGCCTCGATTCGCGAGCTGATCGAGCTGATGGAAACTGTGTCGAGCAACCTTGCGACGAACCTCCTGATTACCAGAGTGGATGCCAAGCGCGCCAACGCCACCGCCCACGCCCTCGGCGCCGACTCGATTCTCGTGCTCCGGGGGGTCGAGGACGGCAAGGCCTATCGCGCGGGCCTCAATAACACGACGACCGCGCGCGACCTCGGCATGTTGCTCGCCGCCATCGCGAACGGGAAAGCGGCGTCGGCGGCGTCGTGCCGAGCGATGCTGGCGATTCTGGGACGGCAGCATTTCACGGAGGGCATTCCCGCGGGACTGCCGCCGGGCACGCGCGTGTATCACAAGACCGGATGGATTGGGCAGGTGGTCTACCACGATGCGGCGGTCGTCGAACCGACGGACGGTCGCCGCTACGTTCTCGTGGTGTTGACGGGTGGCATTCAGAAGGACGAAGACTCTCACGCGCTGGTGCGCGACCTATCACGGCTCGTATTCGACGCTAGGAGGTGACGATGAAACTGATCACGACGATTGTGCGGCCGGAGGTGCTGCCGGAAGTCAAGGCGGCGCTGTTCCGGGCCGGCATCACGGGCATCACGCTGAGCCGCGTGAGCGGCCATGGCGGCGAGCACGAGATCGTCAGCCAGTACCGCGGCACCACGCTCGTCATGGAATTCCACGAGAAGGTGAAAATCGAGATGGTCTGCTCGGAGCCGTTCGTGCAGCCGTGCATCGACGCGATCCTGTCGTCCGCCCGCACCGGCGAGGTGGGCGACGGCAAGATTTTTGTGCAGCCGATCGAGCGGGTGATCCGCATTCGCACCGGCGAACAGAACAATGAGGCGCTCACCGCGGTGAACGCCACCGAGGTCCAGCAGGCGGCGTTGCGCGCCGCCGACGACGCGTGACACAGGCGCCGGCCATCTCTGCCGGCGATACCGCGTGGGTGCTCGCCTCGAGCGCCCTGGTTCTGCTGATGACGGTCGGGCTCGCCTGTTTTTACGGCGGCCTCGTGCGCTCCAAGAACTCGCTCAATACGATGATGATGAGCATCGTCGCAATGGGCGCGATCTCCGTGCAGTGGGTGGTCGTCGGCTACTCACTCTCGTTCGCGCCGGGGTCGGGCTGGCTGGGTGGGCTCGACTGGGTGCTGTTTCGGCATGTGGGCGGCGAGCCCAACCCGGCGTACGCCGCCACGATTCCGCAGCACGCGCACGCCATCTATCAGGCGATGTTTGCGATCATCACGCCCGCGTTGATTTCGGGGGCGATCGTGGAGCGCATGCGGTTCCGCGCCTATCTCGCGTTTCTGGTTCTCTGGTCCACGCTCGTGTACGCGCCGCTCGCCCACTGGGTCTGGGGCGCCGGCGGGTGGCTGCAGAAGATGGGGGCGCTCGATTTCGCCGGTGGGACGGTGGTGCACATCAGCGCCGGCGTGTCGGCGCTGGTCGCCGCCCGGTTCCTCGGGCCGCGCCGTGATTTCCGCCGGATGCCGCTGTCACCGCACAACGTGCCGCTCGTCTTGATCGGCGCGGGTCTGCTGTGGTTCGGGTGGTTCGGGTTCAACGCGGGGTCGGCGCTGGCGGCGAACGGTCTCGCGGCGCTGGCGTTCGTCAATACGAACACCGCGGCGGCCGCTGCCGTGCTCACGTGGGCGCTGCTCGATTCCATGCGCACGGGCAAGATGACGGCGGTGGGCGCGGCGACGGGCGCCGTCGTGGGCCTGGTGGGCATCACGCCCGCTGCCGGCTTTGTCACACCGCCGGCGGCGCTCGCGATCGGCGTGGTGTGCGTGCTCATCAGCTACTTCGCCATTCAGTTCCGATCCAAGAGCCGGCTCGACGATTCGCTCGACGTGTTCTCCTGCCACGGCCTGGCGGGAGTCGGCGGCGCGTTACTCACCGGCGTGTTCGCCACGAAACTCGCGAATCCCGCCGGCAATGACGGATTACTCGCGGGCCATCCCGGACAGATGCTCGTCCAGTTCTACGCGGTCCTGGCGGCGGTGATCATTGCCGCCGTCGGCACGATCGTCATTCTCGTGATCGTCCGCGCGGTCTTTGGGACGCGGGCGCGCATCGCGGATGAAATGATTGGCCTGGATTTGAGCGAGCATGGGGAGGAAGCGTACTTCGGTGGGGAGGCGGCGCTCGGCGTCAGCTCGTTGGCACAGAGCGTGATCGTGGCGGACGACCCGGGGCCGCCTGAGCGCTAGCTGACGCGGCGGGTCTTCCTTCTCATGAAGTCCATGAGGATGAACTGGCCGAGCGTCATCGTGTTCGTGAAGTAGGCCTTACCGCGGCAGATTGCCGAGACCTTCTTCACGAACTCGACCAGGCTGCGGTCGCGCGCCAGCATGAACGTGTTGATCAGGATGCCGCTGCGGCGGCACAGCGCGACCTCG
>QHUE01000352.1 GCA_003221825.1 Gemmatimonadota bacterium | reverse complement strand
ACAGGCGCCAATGTAGGAACGTGAGCGCAGCCCGGTCAATAGTTGAACCCGAAAAAGAAGTCCACGAAGCGACGCTGGCGTGTGCTCGCGGGCAATCCGTACCCCGCGATGTCCGGCGTGCCCAAGCGATACCCGATGTCGAGACGCAACACGAGCGGCGGACCGACGGGCATCCGTAAACCGAGACCGCTCGCGCCCAGGACACCGCGGTCCGCGGTCGTGCGGGACCACGCGCGCCCGTAGTCGACGAACAGCGCACCCTGCACACCCGGGAATCGCGCCGCGCCGAACGGAAAGCCGATCGTCAGGAAATCGAGGATGGGGAAGCGGTACTCCGCGTTGACGAGCCAGGCGCGGGTCCCGGCGACATAGCCGTATTGCGGATAGCCTCGCAGTCCCCAGGAGCCGCCGATGCTGATCCGCCGGGGCCGCTCGCCGCCGGAGGCGTAGCCCTGCACCCGCACGGCGACGGCGCTGTGCAGCGATGTTCGGATGTACTTGCGCCAGTCCACCGACACGAGCCACGAGTCGAACCGGCCGTGACTCAGATCGTTCACGAGGCCGCCCGTGAAATTGTAGCGCTCGCCGTCAATCGGACCGGTGGAGAGCCAGAGCGTGTTGTCCTTCACGTAGCTGAGGTAGTTCGACGCGAGCCACCCGATGCGGCGCGGCTCGTCCACTTCGTCCGTCGTGAGGTCCAGCCGATCCGAGCGTTCGATCCGATACTCACCCACGATGCGCCGGAAGCGGGTGAAGGGATAGCGCACCTGCGCGAACGCGCCGTACGACCGCTCTTCGAACAGGGTGTTGAAGTCGCCCTCATAGAACAGGCCGCGCTGGCGAAACGCGCCGACGCCCCAGTTGATGCGCCGCGACTGATTCAGGTAAAAGGCGGACCCACTGATGTTGTCCACCAGACTGCCGAACCCGCTGCTCTGAAACGACGACAGCGAGAGAAACAGCTGGTGATCGGACAGGAGGTCGCTGAACGCGAACACCGCGCCCTGGGCCGAGCCGAGCCCGGGAGCGACGGCGGCATCACCCGCGGCGAAGTCGAGGCTGAATTTCCGCTCGTAGGGCGCGCCATCGGCGCGCGCATATTGCGGATGGGAGAGCTCGCCCCACGTCCACCGGTCCGACGTGAAATAGATGCGATCCGCGCCCCAGCGCGGCGCCTCGTCGCGCCAGTCGCCATAGGTCAGATACCGGATCGCTCCGCTCGCGAGATCGAGGGCGAACAGGTTGTGCGCGCCGCTTCGGCCGAAGGGCGTGCGGTCCGAGGAAAAGACGACGGTCTGTCCATCCGGGCTGATGGTCGGATCGAGGTCCTCGTAGCGGTCGGACGTCAGCCGCTCCAAGCGTCCCGCGCGGAGCGAATCGCCGGGATCGGCCAGCCACAGGCGATACAGGTCGGAGTAGCCGGACTCCGAAAGACCGCTGAACACGACGCTCTTGCCGTCGGGCGCCCACGCCGGCGACAGAATCGAGACCAGCGCGGCGAACTGATAGCGGCCGACCACGCGGGCGTGCCGCAAGTCCCAGAAGAACAGCGCGTCGCGCTCGGCGTACTTGCTGCTGAACGCCGCGATCCCGCGCGCGTTCACGTCGATCCGCGATTCGAAGAAATGGAACGATTCGAATTGCTCGCTGCGCTCCCCCTGCACCACCGGCCGGCGGGCACGGCCCGTCAGCGGTTGCGCGTAGATCGTCGTGTAGCCGCTCGCCGGCGAGAAGAACAGAAACGAGGGCGCCGAATCGCCGGGAAGCTGGTAGGCGGTCGGCTTGATCGCGACGTCGCTGAGCTTGCGCGCGGTGATCGCGAGGGGCGGCTGGCTCGCCACCGCCGGGTAGTAGTGCTGCCGCATCCAGTACTGCCATTCGTCGGACAGCTGATCGATCGTGCGTCCGTAGACCGCGGCGAGCGCGTCGTCGAAGCTCGAGTATTTCCAGATGTCGTTGTACAGCTCGAGCACGCGCCACTCGCCGTAGCGCTCAGCCAGGAACCGGTGGATGCTACCGCCGACCGGATACACCAGTCCGCCGTACGCGTACATCAGGTCGGGGAGCGTGGGTAAATGGCCCGCGATCGTCATGTCGCGCAGCACCATCTCGTCGCGGCTGTCCTCGCCCGCCGAAAAGAACTCCGCGAGACCTTCGGTCCACCACAACGGCACCCCAACCTGCCGGAAGCGCGGATAGCGGCCAAACGTTTGCGACGCGAGGCTCAGCTGGAAGACGTGCACCAGCTCGTGACGGATCGTGTGCCGGAACTCGGCGTAGCTGCCCCGGAACGGCAGCGCGACGCGCCGCTTGAGAAACTCGGTCACGCCGAGCAGCCCTTCGGGCGGGATGAACGGCAGGATGTTCGTCTGCTCGAAATCGCTGTGCGACGCGTACACGATCAACGGGATGCGGCGCGTGACCGCGTGGGTGAAGCGGCGCGCGAGGGAGTCGTAGCTCTCCTCCGCGTACGCCAGCGCGACACGGCCGAGCTCTTCCGCTTCGGGATAGTAGTAGAGATCGACGTGCTCGCCGCGTAACACGCGCCACTCGAAACGGCGGTACTGAATCTTGTTCTGCCCGAAGTAGCCGTATTGGGCGGATAGAGAGGAGGCGAACCCGATCACCAGGGCGATGACCCAGACCATCCCCTTCATCTATGGATGCTCCTGATGCGGTCGCCCTGCCCGAT
>QHUE01000051.1 GCA_003221825.1 Gemmatimonadota bacterium | reverse complement strand
TCGGTCTGACCGATGTGGACGTCGTCGACGATGGCTGGGAACTGCAGAACGTCGACACGGGCGACCTCATCCCCCTGCTCGACGATCGCACGCTCCCGATCACGTTCTTCATCGGGGTCGGCTCACAATGTGAGCGCGCGGACTCAGACTGTGGTGAAGGCACCGTGCAGCCTGGGGCAAACACCACCATCGTCACGGAAAACGGCCAGGCCGGCGTCTTCATCCCGGCGGGCGCGGTGGACCAACCGGTCACGCTCATCATCGAGTCTGCCGACGACCGCCCGTGCATCGCGGGATTGCTCGAGCCGGTATACTCGGGAAGCATCGGGCCGGTCGGCAATTCGTGCTACGATTTCCATACGGAACCGCCGCTCACGGAAGTCAACGCGGCCGGCAAGTTCAACACCAACGTCACTGTCGGCATTTGCCCGGACATCGGCAATCTCGATCATGTGACGCAGGACTTGCTCCAAATCTTCCAGCTGCATGTCGGCGCAGACCCGGCGATCCGTCCGCTGAACAACGTGCCCGCGCCGTTCCTCCATTGCGATCCGGCGTTCCAGCAGCTCGTGGGATCGCGCGGCTCCCGGTGGGGGAACCTGGTGGGGGGACTCCGCGCCCTCTTCCTACCGCGCGCGCTGTTCGCCCGCACGACCGCAACGTTCGATCTCGGCGCCGGCGGGAGTACGGATATGTTCAGCCGGTTCACCTGGGCGCTGCCGAGCCAGCAAGACCTGAATTTCGACCAGGCGCCGGATCTGAGCGCAATCCTCCCCGGAGCCACGGTCAACACGATCTACTCCCGCCTCGGCGTCACGCTCAGCCGCACGAATCTCCTCGGCCTCTGCCCGGGGAGCGACGTCTATGCGAATGACTACGGCATCCTGGGGTTCCACTCGGGCCAGAACAACATCAGCGTTTGCCCGCTGGGGATCGCCTCGGATTTCAGTGAGTTTGCGTTTGGCGCCATCAAAGCCAGCTTTGCCGTGCCCGCAGTCCTCGCCTGCATCGACGCGACGCCGACGGGATTCCACAACCTCCTGCCGGGCGGTGTGGCGTTCATCGAGGCGCTCGATGCCGACGGCAACGTCCTGAGCACGACCGAATCGACGACATCGCGTACAGCCCAGCGGCTCTGCGTCAGCGGGAGCGGCATCGCCGCGGTGCAATTCGCCGGCAAGGGTTCTGCGTTCGCCATCTTTGACAACGTCAGCTGGACCAGGGTACTGCCGGGCAGTTAGTCGGGGACTGCAGCGCCGATGGGAAAGGGCGGTTCTCTGGAGCCGCCCTTCCTTTTTGCGTCCTCGGGCATCCTATTCTGCCGCGATGGCTCGCGAACTGATCGGGCGGGTGCGCGAGGCGCTCGGTGACCGCTACACCGTCATCACGGAGGTGGGACGCGGCGGGAACGCCACGCTGTACGGCGCCTTCGACAAGGACGGACGGAAAGTCGCGATCAAGGTCCTGCATCCCGAGCTCGCGGTCTCGGTCGCCGCCGACCGCTTCCTGCGCGAGATGCGCTACGCGGCGACGCTCGACCATCCGCACATCGCGCCGTTGCTCGACTCCGGCGAAGCCAACTGCCTGCTCTGGTTCGTGATGCCGTTCGTGGCCGGAGAGACGCTGCGGCGGGTCATCCGCCGCGATCGGATGCTGCCGGTCGACCGGGCGGTCCGGATCGCGACCGAAGTACTCGACGCGCTGGGCCACGCGCACGAGCACGGCCTCGCCCATCGCGACATCAAGCCCGACAACATCGTGCTCTCGGCCGAGGGCGGCGGCGCGATCCTGGTGGACTTCGGGATCGCGCGCGCGATCGCCACCTCGGGTGAAGATCGCGTCACGCGCAGCGGCTTCGTGGTCGGCACGGAGGAGTACATGAGCCCCGAGCAGGCCGGCGGCTCTCCTGATATCGACGGGCGCACCGATCTCTATTCGCTCGGTGTGGTGCTGTTCGAGTCGCTCACAGGCCGGCCGCCGTTCGCCGCGGCGAGTGCGGCCGCCGTGCTCGACATGCAGCAGCATGCGCCGCCCCCCGATCTCCGCAAGCTGCGGCGCGACGTGCCCCGTGAGCTCAGCGATACCGTCATGAAGGCCCTCTCCAAAGCGCGCGAAGCGCGCTGGCAAACGGCGTCCGATATGCGGCGCGCCCTCCTGCCGTACGCCCTGCCGACCTGAGGTGCGATTCCTCCCGGCCCTGCTCCTCATCGCGTCCTCCGTGCAGGCGCAGAGTCGTCCGCGCGCGCGCGATCTCGGCGTCCCGTTCGACGGCACGCCCGGTCCCCTCAACGCGATCACCGACGTCGCCGGCGTCACGGTCGGTCACAGCACGATCATCGCGGGGCAGGGCACGCTCGTCGTGGGTCAGGGTCCGGTGCGCACGGGCGTCACGGCCATCTTCCCGCGCGGCGCGGCGAATGGAGATCCCGTGTTCGGCGGCTGGTTCACCCTCAACGGCAACGGCGAAATGACCGGTACCACCTGGCTCGAGGAGTCGGGATTCCTGGCCGGGCCGGTCATGATCACGAACACGCACAGCGTGGGCGTCGTGCGCGACGCGGTCATCGAGTGGCTCGTGCGCAAAGGGTTCCAGTTCGACTGGTCGCTGCCCATCGTCGCCGAAACGTGGGACGGCTCGCTCAATGACATCAACGGCTTCCACGTCACCAAGCAGCACGCGTTCGCCGCGCTCGACAGCGCCCGCGGCGGCCCGGTGGCGGAAGGGAATGTCGGCGGCGGGACCGGCATGATCTGCAACGCCTTCAAGGGCGGCATCGGCACGGCGTCGCGGCGGCTCCCGACCGATCGTGGGGGGTACACCGTGGGTGTGCTCGTGCAATGCAACTACGGCTCCCGTGCCCGCCTCTCGATCGCCGGCGTCCCGGTCGGCCAGGAGATTCCCGACCTTTTGCCCTGCTATGACTCGCTGCCCGGAACGGCGCGCACCGGCCGGCGCTGTGCCGATGCCGACAAGGGCTCCATCATCATCGTGATCGCGACCGATGCGCCGCTGCTCCCGCATCAGTTGAAGCGCATCGCCAAGCGCGCCGCCCTCGGCGTCGGCCGGCTGGGCGGGACGGGGGGCAATCCGTCCGGCGACATCTTCGTCGCGTTCTCGACCGCCAACCCCGGCGCCGCGAAGCCCGATGCGAACGTCACGGTGACCATGCTGCCGAATGAGCGGATCTCCCCGCTGTTCGAGGCCACGATTCAGGCGACCGAAGAAGCCATCGTCAACGCGATGGTGGCCGCCGAAACGATGACGGGCATCAACGGCATGCGGGTCTATGCGCTCCCGCACGACCGGCTGCGGGCAGCCCTGCGCAAGTACAACCGTCTGGTCGAGCCGCGTCAGTGAGGTGGCTGTCACTTTTCCTGCTGGGGTCCGTTGCGGCATGCCAAACGGAGGCGCGCCGCCTCCTCGTCGTCGACCTGACGCTCGCTGACCCCCTGACACTCGAAGCCACCGCCGCACCCTGGCACGCCGCCGGGTACCGGGTGGAATACCGCCGCTTCTATCCGCACCTCACGCGGCAGGACCTCAGCCGCTATCGCACGGTGCTCGTGCTGGGTGGCCGCGAGCCCGAGGGGCTCTCCGATGCGTTGACGATCGGGGATCTCGCGATTCTCACCGAGTGGGTGCGCCGCGACGGCGTCGTGGTCCTGGGATATGCCGACGGGGACGGGGCCGTCGACCGCTGGGTGATGAACCAATGGCTTGTCGCGCAGGGTGCGGGGATCGCCGTGGGGAGTGAGATGAGGGGGCCGCCACAGCTGCTCGACGCGACGCCCCTGCCGCATTCGGCGCTCGACAACGCCGGCTTCGCTCCATTCCCTGCAGGCCGGAATTTTCCCTTGGAGATTCGCGACCGCAGCCAGGCTCTGGCGCGTGCCAGCGGAACCGCGCTCGTTGCGGCGAGCCGCGTGCATGACGGCCTGATCGTCGTCGCGAGCCGCAGCCTCCTGGCGTCGGCCGATGCCGACACACGCGCGCGCGACTTTCTCGTCGCGCTCGCACGCTGGACGCGCCGCCCGGCGGAGTGGGCGAGTGTCGGCGCTTCCGCGCGTGCCGCCTCACTCCATCTCGCGAATGCGCCACAGCGGGTCGCCGTCCATCCGCCTTTGCTCGCTCCACCCGCCGGATCGGAGCCGACGGTCCTGCCGGAGCCCGCGGCCCCGCGGCGCGCGGAAACCGTCCAGGCGCCGGCCTGGATCGGGCGGCAGGGGATGCGGGTGTTGTGGAGCCGCTTCACGCTCTACTCGCTCGATTCGTTGCTCGGATTCGTGGATGTCGCCGCGCTCAACGCGCTCGCGACCACCATTCCCGAGGCGGCGCTGGCCGACACGCTGAGTACGCGCAACATTTGGAAGATCACGGGCGAGCGGCTGCAGGCGACGAGCATTCATTGGTTCCCCGCGGTCTCGCTACGGGCGATCGCGCACGGGGGCGGGGGGGACGTCGCGGACGAAGTGAACCGGCACGGAGCGCTCACGCCGATCGCGTGCGGTCTCGATTCGCTCTTCTGGCGTGGCAGCTTGCGGCCCGCCTACCGCGCGCTGACGAAGCTCGGCGGCGCCCGCCCCGAAGTGATTGCCGGCGTCGCGTTGGATCTCGACAGCGCGATGACGTATTACCGCGGCAGCGGCTTCTGTGACGCGGACTATCGCGTGGGATTGGCGGCACTCGGCTTGGACAGCGTTGAAGTGGCGCGCCTCGCGACACTCCCGCCGGTGGTTCGCTACGACACATTACTCGAGCGGGGGTCGCTGAGCCGGTACTACGATGGCCTCGAAGTCGCTGTCGCCGAGCGCGCCACGCTGCTGCGCGGCGAGCTGGAGCGGTTGCATCCCGATCTCCGATTCGCGTTCCGCGCGACGACCGTCCCGGCGGATTGGTTCTCGCTCGGATTGTTGCGCGGGTTCTCGAGCCCGGATGCTCCTGTGCTGCTGTGGCTCACAGAGCGCCGCGGGCGCGTCCTGGTGCAGCGCTACGCGGAGCGCGACATCTTCGCGCTTTCCGCGCTGGGTCTGGAGCCGCAGCGCAGCACGTTCGCGCCAGGCGAATGGTCGCGGTTGCGATACGCCACATTCAGCGATCATGCGGGGTTTTGGCTCGATGGCGCCGCGACCGACAGTTTGGGTCGTGTGATCCGGCGCTTCATCAAGTGAAGGCTTGCCGAGGGGCCCGGACGCCCGGTAATTTCCTTCCTGGAAGTGGTGGGGCCGATGGTCGCGGATGGCCGGCTTGAGGGGCCACCCGAGGAAAGTCCGAGCTCCACAGGGCAGACCGCCAGGTAACGCCTGGGCGCCGTAAGGCGACGGAACAGGGCCACAGAGAACAGACCGCCCTTGTATCCAAAGGGTAAGGGTGAAACGGTGGGGTAAGAGCCCACCGCGCGTCCGGCAACGGGCGTGGCACGGCAACCCCCGGTCGGAGCAAGGCCAAATAAGCAGCGAGACCCGGCCCGGGTCGTTTGAGCTGCGGGTAGGCCGCACGAGATGGCTGGCGACAGCTATCCCAGAGAGATGACCATCTGCTCGTACCAACGAGTAAACAGAACTCGGCTTATGGTCTCACCACTTCCTCCCCTGTGACCACACAGCCGCCCGGTCCCTCCAGATCCGCTCCCTATCCCCCCCACTGGGAGAATGTCGCGGACCTCCGCGTGTTTCGGACCACCGCTCAAGAATGGGAGAAGCTCATCGGCTGGCGGACCGACATGCGTAAGCGCGGATGGAAGTTGCTCAAGGTGATGAGCGAAGAGACCGAGGTGGTCGCCATCTTCGGACGCACCAAGACGAAGGAATAGTCGATGCGTTGCGTTGTTTTTCTGGCGGCCGCAGCCAGCGCGCTGAGCTGTACGCCGAAGAATCCTCCATCCAATCCGACACCAATGAATCCTCCGGCGGCTCCGCTAGCGGCACCGCCGCCGCCGCCGGCGCCGCCGTCAGCCGCTGGTGGCCTGCGCCTGGGACCGAGCACGCTCCGCTACGTCGCGCACCAGGCGCTGCACGCGGAGCAGCAGCTGCCAGGGCAGGCCACCCAAGTCATCGATCGGGGAACGAAGTTGTTTCTCACGGCCACGATCGTCGGCCCCGCGGACAGCCTCGGCTACCGGTTGACGTTTACGGTCGATTCGATCGCGCTCGACTCTGGCACGACGCTGCCGCCGACCATCGATCTCAACGCTGCACGGGGCCTGGTCTACGACGGCCGGCTGACGGCGTCAGGGCGGTCGGCCATTGCGCTGGTGTCGGACTCGACGCGTGCCGTCGCTTTCGTGCAACTCCTTGGCCTGTTGCGAACCTTTTACCCGCGGCTGCCACCCAGCGGGTTGGTCCCTGGCGCCGAGTGGACCGACACCACGACGACTGACGACCGGGTGGTTATCGATGTCACGCGAACCTCGGTGAACAATTCACGTGTCGCCAATTGGGAGGATAGAGGCGGGATACGCGTGCTACGCATGGACGTGACGTCCCCGTACACCGTGTCGGGCAAGGGAACGCAGGCCAACCAGCCTGTCGAGGTGAAGGGGTCGGGGACGGAGACGACGCGCAACTTTGTCGCCGCCGATGGCCGGTACCTGGGTGCGGTTCACGATGCGCGCGCCATCTGGGTCAATCCCGCAGGGCTCGGCGTGCTGCGCGAAGCGTCGGTGTACGCGGAGGTAGGAGTCGGGGACCCCGGGTCGCGGGGACGGCTGCGCCAGATCAACGCCGGCTTCAATTCGCGGGGGCTGTCGTTCGGCTATCAACGGGACTTCTTCGACGGGGGCGTGCGCGGCAGCACCATCCGTCTGGGACTCGCCGGGGGGGCGGGCGGGCTGGCGGCGGGTTTTGCCGTTGCGCGCTACGGCGGCGGCGGCACCAACGAGACCGGCTGGGATCTCGGCATGTCGTACGTCGCCCGCCCCGGGTTGACGCTTGGCGTCGTGGCCGCGAACCTCGGCCAACCGATCGTACGGGGAGTGCGGCAGCGGCTGACCTACATACCGGGTCTGACCTGGCATCCCGGACCCGTGCCTGCAATCGCCTTCTCGACCGCCGCGAACATCACACCGGACTCGGTGGCGTCCTATGCGTTTGGTTTGGGCTGGCGGACATCCGGCACGTCGTCGCGCTGGCCGATCGAGATCCTCGCCCGGCTCGATACCGACGGCGGGCTGCGACGCGCGGCGTTCGTGCTGGGCTTCTCGATCGGCGGAGAGAATCGCTTCGGCGCCGTCGCCTCCTCCCCGGGCGACGTGTCTCATATCGACGGCGCCAGCGTGTACGCGCTGGTGGCGCGGGAGCCTCGGCCCGGGCGTCGTTAGAGAGAGCGGCGCGTCCGAGACCGGACGCGCGGGCGACCCTTCCGCGCCCGGTCCATCGCGTCGCGCTCGTTGAGCTGTCCGCTCAGCAGGATCATGTCCCGAAATGACAGACTGCGAAACACCGTGTCGGCGAGCTCGCGCGACTCGGTTCCGCGGATCACGAGACGAAACGTGAGACCGCCACGCACGTCAAACCCCATGTTCGTGTGCACACTGTCGCGCGCGTACGAGCGCACGCCGTGCGGCGTGATGACCACCGTG
>QHUE01000050.1 GCA_003221825.1 Gemmatimonadota bacterium | reverse complement strand
GTGCGCCCACCGGCGAACACGGGCTCCAAGGCCGGCGCGCAGACGTTCGCGCTGCGCTACGTCCGCACTCCGCTCACCATCGCCGTCGACTCGGACACGGTGGTCGCGGTCGACGCGATCGAGCGGCTGCTGCCGGCTTTCGCGCAGTCCCGCGTCGCGGCCGCGTGCGGCTTCGTGCTGCCGCAGCGCGTCCGCAGCGTATGGGAGCGCGGGCGCTATGTCGAATACCTGTTCGCGTTCACGTTCTACAAGCAGGTCCAGGAGTATTACGGGAAGCCGCTCATTTCATCCGGCTGCTTCTCGATGTACCGGACCGCCATCCTGCGCGCGCAGGGCGGCTGGTCCAACCGCACCATGGCCGAAGACATGGATCTCACCTGGAGCCTGTATCGGGCAGGGTACGAGGTGCGCTTCGTGCCGAAAGCGGTGTGTTACCCGATCGAGCCCCGCACCTTCCGCTTCATGAGGACCCAGCTGCAACGCTGGTCGCACGGGTTCGTCCAGAACGTGAAGCTGCACTGGCGCGACGTGCTCGCGGTGCCGTACCTCCGCTCCGCCGTCGCGGTGGCGTTCTGGGATGCTACGGTCGCCGCCGCGCTGTATTTGGTCGCCCTACCGGTCCTCGCCCTCGTGCTGGCGAGCCCCTGGGTCCTGTTGGGCTATGTGATCGACGCCCCGGCCGTGTTGGTTCCAGTGCTCGCCGGTGCCGCCCCGCGGCGGGAGGTCGGGCGGGCCCTGGCGAGTGTGCCCGCGTTCTTCCTGCTCCGCACCGTCAACGCTGTCTTCTTCCTGCGTGCGGTATGCGCCGAGCTGCTGCTGGGTCGCCCCCTTCGGCACTACAAAAAGGGACATTGAGGTGAACGCCGGGCTGCCGGGCACGGGAATCGGCGGGATTTTCTATCTCGCGAGCGCGCTGGCGATGCCGTTCCGCGAAGCGTACCGCCGTGTCCGCGGGCGGTCGCCGGGGGGGGGCAACTGGCGCGTGGTCGCAGCGCAGCTGGCGATCGCCAGCGGGATCCTGGGAGCGATGTGGGTGACCGGGTGGTTGCTGGGCCTCGCGCTTGCGGCCGCGCGGCCGATCACCGCTCTCGGCACCTCTCTACCTCCGGGCAACGTGCTTCGCACCGCGAGCGTCGCGCTCGCTCTCGGCACTCTCGCCGGCGTGCTCGCCGGCGTCGAGCTGCTGCGGTTGTGGGTGCACCGTGACAGACGTGCGTCGCTCCCTGGGAAGGCCACCCCGGCAGGCCGCGCCGAGCCACACGTCGGGCAGGAGCGCCGGCGCGTGGCGCTGCTACTCATCCTCGGGCTCGTCGTCCCCGACCCGCATGGGGCGTTGGCGCAAAGTCCTGGCCGCGTGGCTGCCCTTCTGGCACGCGCGGACTCGGCCTGGGCAGCGAGAGCGGAGAGCGTGGCCGCCCGGGAGTACGCGGCCGTGCTCGCTGCCGATCCGGAGAACTCCCACGCGACCTATCGTCTCGCCCAGCTCACGCGCGACGACCTCGCAGCGCTGCGGCTGTTCCAGCGCTACGTCGAGCTCGAGCCCGAGGATCCATGGGGCTACATGGCCGTGGGCGAGGCGTTGGCCCGCGCCGGCCGGTACGGAGATGCGCTCCGCTCGTACGACGACGCGCTGCGGCTCGCGCCGGGCGAGCCCGAAGCCATCGCCGGCCGCGCCAAGGTATTCCCCCGCGCTCGCGCCGCCGCGCCGGCGGTCACGCCGCTGGTGAGTGGCAGCCGCGATTCGGACGGTAACACGACGTTTCGTGTCGGCGGCAGCGCCGAACTCGCGGCGCAGGGGCCGTTACGCCTGGGCGTGGAAGCGAATCGTGATCGGGTGACGGACGGCGTCAGTACCGCGTGGCTAGAGCAGCTCGCGCTCCGCGCCGCTTGGCGGCCGGGCCGGCTGGCCAGCGTCGAAGGCGCCCTCGGAGGCACGCGACTCGAACCGAGCGACAACGGAAGCACGACCGTCGTCCCCACGGGCCGCCTGCGCGCGCGCTGGCGCAGTTCCGCGCACGGAGCCGCCGTCGATGTCCGCGCGCAACGCGGCGTACTGGCAGCGAGCCCATTGCTCGTGGACAACCGCCTGGTGCGAACGGAAGTGCGCACGGTGGTAGAGATCCCCGTGACGCGCGCGCTCAAGCTGCGCGGCCTCGGCCGGACCGCCGTGTTGAGTGATAGGGCGGACGTCAACCATCGCACGGAGCTCGGCTTGGTGTTGGCGCTCCCCTTGTCACCAGCAATCGAGCTCTCGGGTCAGGTTCACCAGCTCCGCTACTCGCACGCCAGCACCGCGGGCTACTTCGCGCCGCGGCTCGGCCAGGTAGTGGAAGCGGGGTCCTACGTGGAGCTCGAGAGCCCTGGCGGCTGGCTGCTCGCTCTCGATGTCGGCGCGGGCGCGCAGCGGGTCGCGGAGTTTGGAGGCCAGCCGGGGCCGTGGACCCGCTCTCTGCGCGGGTACGCTTTCATCACCGCGCCGCTCGCTCCCGGGCGCGCGCTCCAGCTCGAGCTCGAAGGGGAAGACTCGATGGTAGCGCGTGAAGCAGCGACGACCGTGGGGGCCTGGCGCTATGGCTCGGCGGTCCTGTCGCTGCGGTGGGCGCTCTAGCGACGGACTGGTATCATTACAACATGCGTCCGGCGCCTTCCCTTCTTCTTTTGCTGCCCATCCTCCAGGGAATCCCTCCTCGCGACGACGGACAATGGACCATGCCGGCGAAAGACTACGCCGCGACGCGCTACAGTCGCCTCGCGCAAATCACCACGCGCAACGCAGCTCGCCTCCGCCCGGTCTGGAGCTTCTCGACCGGCGTCCTCGGCGGGCACGAAGGCCAACCGCTCGTCGTCGGCAGCACGATGTACGTCGTCACGCCCTTCCCCGACGTGCTGTACGCCTTCGATCTGACGCGCAGAGGCTACCCGCTCAAATGGAAATACCGGCCCGACGTGAATCCCACCGCGCTTGGGCTAGCGTGCTGTGACGCGATCAATCGCGGCGCGGTGTACGCGGACGGCAAGATCATCTACAACCTGCTCGACGGGCACACCGTCGCGGTCGATGCGGTCTCGGGAGGCGAGCTGTGGAAGACGCAGATCGCGGACATGGGCCAGGGCGAGACGACGCCGATGGCGCCATTCGTCGCGGGCAATCGCGTGATCGTGGGACCATCGGGTGGCGAGTTCGGGATTTACGGCTGGGTGAAGGGCCTCGACGTCGCCACCGGCAAGATCCTGTGGACCGCGCACAACATGGGTCCCGATTCGCTGATGCTCGCTCGGCCCGGCCGCGGCCGGTACAGGGGTGACGCCAACATCGGCGTGTCGACATGGGAGGGCGACTCATGGCGCCGCGGCGGCGCACCGGTCTGGGGCTGGATTTCGTACGACCCGCAGCTCGATTTGATCTACTTCGGCACCGGCAACCCCGGACCCTACAATACCGAGCAGCGGCCCGGCGAGAACAAGTGGACCAACAGCGTGCTGGCCCGCCGGCCGCGCGACGGCACGCTCGTGTGGGCCTATCAGTTCACGCCGCACGACAGCTGGGACTTCGACTCCAACGCCGAGATGATTCTCGCCGATCTCGTAGTCGGCGGGCGGATGCGCAAAGTGCTCGTGCATTTCGACAAGAATGGCTTCGCGTACACGCTCGACCGCGTGACGGGCGAGCTGCTCGTCGCCGAGCCATGTGCGAACGTGACGTGGGCGAAAGGGATCAACAAGCGCACCGGCATGCCGATCGTGGATACGACCAAGACCACCGGCGCCTCGCGCGGCAACGTGCAAGGCATCTGCCCAAGTCTCGAAGGCGGTAAGAGTCCCGCTTCGCCCGCCGCCTATTCGCCGCGCACGGGCCTGTTCTATACCGCGACCAACAATCTCTGCATGAACTTCGAGGCGGCGCCGGTGACGCACATTGCGGGCACGCCGTACATCGGCGCGACGACACCGTATGTCATCGGTCCGGGCGGCCACGGCGGCGAGTTCATCGCATGGGACGCTGCGCGCGGTCGCAAAGTGTGGGGAATCAAGGAGAAGTTTCCCGTGTGGAGCGGCAGCGTCGTCACGGCCGGTGACGTCGTCTTCTTCGGCACGCTCGACGGCTGGTTCAAAGCGGCCGATGCGAAGACCGGCCGGGAGCTGTGGAAATTCAAGGTCGGCTCGGGCGTCGTCGGTGCGCCGATTTCGTTCCGCGGGCCCAACGGCAAGCAGTACATCGCGGTGTACGCCGGCATCGGCGGCGACTGGTTCCTGCTGTCGGGCGACGTGCGCTCCGACGATCCCGCCGACGTCCGGCCGCCCGCCGATTTCGCGAAGGATCTCGCGCAGCACACGAGCCAGGGAGGCATCGTCTGGATCTTCGGCCTCTAGTCTTGCTCGCGGTGGTCGCCGCGTGCGGCCGGTCGGACTCAGGCGTAAGCGGGGGGATCCCCGCATCCATCCGCTACCCCGATCACGTCGCCGCCGGTGGCAACCAGCCGCCAGCCGTCGAGGTCAAGAATCCCATCCCATCCGATTCCACAGTCGTCGCCGATGGCGGCAAGATCTTCAGCGCCATGAATTGCGACGGCTGCCACGGTGGCGGCGCGACGGGCTGGGTGGGACCGAGTCTCGTCGACGGCCGCTGGCGGTACGGTGGGACGGACGGCGCGCTGTTTCAGTCCATCTTTTATGGCCGTCCGCGCGGGATGCCGGCGTACGGCGGCATCCTGTCGCCCGGTGCTATATGGAAGATTGTCAGCTACATACGTGCGCAACCCGTACCGGTGACGGTGCCCACAGAGTCATTCAAGTAACCGAAAGCATTATGTTGGGACCCCCTCCATTTATTCATCGCGAGGTCCCTATGCGCGTGTGTCGCGTCCTGGTCCGTTGCCTCATCATTCTGGTCGCTCTCAGTTGCGGCGGATCGCGCCGGCCTCCCCGCCAGCGCGTGCTACTCCCGCCGACCTTGAACCTGGTGCCCTACCACAACATCGGGCTGTTCCAGTTCTCGGTCGAGAATGCCAAGGGCAACCTGCACCAGTTCGCGACGAGTCGCTTCGAGGAGTATGTGCTCGCGGCGCAAACCGGAATCGAGATCCGCGAGTTTACATCGACGGATTCGAGCCGGGTCTTCTCGGCAGCCGACTCGACCGGCTGCCCCGTCGCATTCTTCGGCCACATGAAGATCTCCAACGTGAAGCCACGCGGCGGGCTGACCGCTGGCCTCGCGCCCGTGCTCAGGGCGTCGGTCACGGTCGAGTTGTCGGTGTGGCTCGTGAACACGCGGACCGGCGGCGTCATGTGGCGGCGGAGCGCCGCGTCGACGGAAGAGGTCGGCGGTCTGTCGTTCATCGGGAGCACGCCGACATTCTCGGCGCGCGATCCAAACGACGCGTACGGCCATCTGATCAACCAACTCGTTTACAACGTGACGTATGACGTGCGGTCGACGTGGGTGGATCAATAAGGCGGCGAAAGGCGGCGAATAAGACGGCGGCGAGGGGCGGCAAATGCAGTTGCCGCCCATTTGCCGCCTTTCGCCGCCACTTTTAGTCAACAGCCAGACCTTCCTTGAACCGCGCCGCCATTTTTGTCAGCTCCGCATCCGTAATCATCTTGCGCCCCGAGCGGATCACCGCAACATCCAACGCCACCCACAGGCTCCGGCGATGCGGATCGAGCTGCAGCGCTCGAGCCAGCGGTCCGATCGCGGCGTCATAGGACCCGTTCGACATGTACAGCGCAGCGAGGTCCTCCATCGCGCCGACATCCTCAGGATTGCTGCGCAGATGCTGAGTGAGAGACTCGACGCGGGCGATACTCATCTGGACCTCCGCCTCTGGTTCTGGAGCGGGGCCCAGCGCGGCCGCCGGATTCCCCATGATCCAGCCCAAAGCGAGCGCCAGCGAGATGGTGACAATTTTCCAGTTGGTCATGGTGCCCCCCTTTCACCGGGGGGGAAATGCACGAGGCGCGCCAGGCTACTTCAGCCTTGGCGCGCCTCGATTTGTGTTACGGGGGACACTAGCTGGACGCAGGGGGCGTGTCCTCTTTACCACGGTCCTTTTTATTGAAGTACCAGAAGGCCAGCATGATCAAGCCGACGATCAAGCCGATCTTGAAGATGAGGAAGAACACGGGCAGCAAGAACGCCGCAGCAACCTTCCAGACGAAGACTCCGACGAGGCCCACGGCAGCGAGCTGCAAGACTGGCTTTAACATCTCGGGATCCGGAGAAAGGGACGGATACAATATGCTACCGCGGCGGGGAAAGTTTCGGGCGGTGCGAACGATCAGGCGAAGAGCTGGGAAGATTGCGAGCTGGAGGGTGGCGGCGGCCGCATCGCCGCGAGCGCGCGGCCGGCATCCGCCCAGCGCAAGCGCAGCCATTCGGTGAGCCACAGCGGTAGGGTGCGGGTGCGCTCGAGCGGCTCGTCCACCTCGGCGTCATGCGCATGCGCGAGGCCGCTCAGGATGCCGCGCAAAATCTCTACGGCTCGAGCGAGCGGGATCGCGCCGTTGTTGCCGATCCAGGCGCGCAGCGTCGTGCCGGGAACGAAGGAGCGGGTGTGATAGACGAACGACCCGGCGCGGCCGGCGCCGCGCGGCCGCACGAGATTCGGATGGCGCAGCCGCTCGGCAATCAACAGCACGGCCCGCTCGAATTGCAGGTCGTCGATGCCGAGGGACAACGCGGCCGGCAGAACTTTGACGAGGAGCTCCGTGCCGTTTTGAGACTGCGTTGCGACGAACAGCCGGTATTCACCGACCGGCCGTACCTCGCGCTCAATACGGTACAGAGGGCCGAGCGCGTCCGCGAGGGCGGTGCGGAGTTCGGACATTGTTGGCAAGTTAGCCCGCGTATCTGAGATGGGAAGGGACTACTCGCCTGTTTCCCGTCTAATCCCTTGGTATAGGTCTTGGGCACGCTGCCGTTCGGCCGAAGAGCCGAAGATCTTCTCACCATCAAAGCGGCCGTTCTCGATGAAGATCTCCGAAATCTTGGTGCCGGCCGTCACACTTCCCGCGACGTGGATGCCGGAGACCGTTGTCTCCAGTGTATCCGGATCGATCTCGGGACGTCCCGTTTCTGGATCGAACGCGATGCCGATCCGCTTGAACAGCTCGACGTCGGGATGAAAGCCGATCAGCGGATAGATTCGGGTCGCGGCGATGCGCTCTTCGTTGCCGAGCGCCCCGCGCACGAGCACGTCGCGGGCGGTGATCTCGACAACCTGGCTGCTCAGCCGCGCGTGGATTTCGCCGGCCTTGATCCGGTTTTCGAGATCGGGACGCAGCCAGTACTTCACGCTCTTCGGCCAGATCGGGCCACGATACACGATCGTAACGCGCGCGCCGGCGCGAAACAGCTGCAGCGCCGCTTCGACCGCGGAGTTCTTGCCGCCGATGACGACGACGTCCTGGCCGTAGGAGAGATGGGCTTCGTCGAAGTAGTGGTGCACGTGCGGCAGATCTTCGCCGGGCACGCCGAGCCTGTTGACGTGATCGAAGTAGCCCGTGGCCAGTACGAGCTTGTCGTAGGAGATCGCGTCACGGCCAAAGCGCGTTTCGATCTCCCGAGCCGAGATGAGCTTCGTGTAGGTCTGAACGCGGATCCCTTCGACGCGAGCGACGCCGCGATAGTATTTGAGCGCTTCCTCGCGCGTCGCCTTGGCGCCGGCGCAGACGAGCGGGTGATTGCCGATCTCGAGGCGCTCGGGCGTCGTGAAGAACGTCATGTTGATCGGGTAGCGGACGATCGAATTCGCGAGCGCGCCGGCGTCGATCACCAGCGGGTCTATGTGCGACTCGTGGGGCGTCCAGTCGTCGATCGCCAGGGCGCCATCGATCCAGACGCGCACGGCGTCATCGCTGATGGTCCGCAACGAATACGTCCCGGATGACAGTGTCACGCTGCCGGTGGCCGTGAGTGACCAGTTGCTCTGTGGCAGGAACGCGTACGCTGCCGGCGGCCGGTACCACATCAGGTCCAGCCGCGGCAACAGTCTCGGCACGCTATCGGGCGAGAACCGCACGGTCCACTCAATCCGCGGCTCGAAGCGCCCGTAAGAGAAATGCACCCCACCGGACTCGAGCGTGACATCCCAGTCGCCCGTCGAATCGCGAGCGGGCGTCACAGCGATCGTATCGCCGATGCGTCCGATGGTGTGCGACAGCGTCGTCACCCCACGGTGTGACACGAGACTCCACGTGCCGGCGGGGCCGAGCGTGGCCAGGCGCAAGGGAACGGCGCGCGTCGAGTCGACCGGCCAGAGCTTGGGTGATTCCCAGTCGTACGGTCCCCATTCGTCCACGATGATCGCGGAGCGATCGCGGTCGGTGAGCGGCGAGCTGGGCCGCTGGACACCGGTGAACATCCGCGGCGGCGGCCGGCGAACAGGCGCGAGCGTGTCCAGCCCGGTCGTGTTCCGCACGCTCAGCACCGTGTGGTTGCCGATGAATTCGTTGCCGCGGAGCTGGTAGTTGCGGCTGCGGGTTTCGTGGTGTTTGGGATAACCCCAGTCCGACGGCTCGATGGAATCCGCCCACAAACGAATGGCTGTCGAGTCGCGATCGAAGCGGTTGCTGGCGATGATATTGTCCTGGCCGTGTTCGATGGCGATGCCGGTCCGATTGCCGCGGAAATCGTTGCCGATGATTTCGGTGTCGTAGCTATAGCCGCCCCACACGCCGTATTCGCTGCCCCAGGCGCGGTTCCCGATGATCTCGTTGCGGCTGAATGTTGCCTCGACGCCGTTCGCCGTCGCGTAACTGACGTCGTTCGCATAGAACAGGTTGTCGTTCGCGCCGCCAACGCCTGAGTCCATCGTCGTCTGCCCCGCCCACAGGAAGATCCCGTCGCCACCGTGGGTGAGGGAATTGAGCGCGACCACGTTCCGCGCGCTCTGCTCGAACAGCAGCAGATCGGCCGAGTCCTGGCCGCGCGTATAGAAGCGATGGCTGTAGCCGCGGACGTTGTAGTCGAGCCGGTTGTGGATGATCGTGTCGTCGGACGAGCGGTAGAGCCCGATGCCTAGCCCTGAGTTGAACGAGAAAATGTTGTCGCGAATCTTCAGGCCGTCGGACCGCACCAGCAGCAAGCCATTCATGCCACCCACCGCGCGGTTGTCGCGCAACTCGCCGCCGGCGACATCCTGGAGGTAGATGGCGGCGCCGAACCGCAGCCACTCGTTGTTCTCGTTGTGGTGAAACGAGAGCCAGTCGACCAGACTCTCATGCTCGACCAGACTGAAGAGCCGGGGCTTCCAATTGCCGCTGAGATCGTTGTTCCGCAGCGTGAGCTGCCGCGTGCCGCGCGCCAGGATACCGATTTTATAGCCGTGGATATTGGCCTTGGTGATGCGGATGTTGCTGCCGCCGTCGATCACGATGGCGGTGTCGCGCGCTTGATCCCGATCAGCCTGGGGATCGATCCCCTCGAGCGTCGCGCCGCGGAAATCGACCGTGACATCGTCGCCGCGCACGATGATGGGAGGACCCGCCAGGCGATACGTCTTGGGAATCACGCGGACCGACTGGGTGATCACCATACCCGGCTGCAGCGCGATAGGGGCTTGCGCGAGCGCCAGCACTAGCAGCAGCATGGGTCCAACTTATGCTCGGCTCTGCGCTTCCGCTCGTCACCGCCCTGCCCTTCGTCGCGCTACTCCTAGTGATCGCGCTCGCGCCGCTCGCCGTGCCCACGTGGTGGCATCACAACCGCAACAAGGCGCTCGTGGCCCTGGTCATCTCCGCGCCGATTCTCGTGTACCTCGGTATCAACGCTCCCGAGCTACTGCGCGAGAAGTTCCACGAGTACGTGAGCTTCATCGTCGTCATCGGGGCGCTGTTCGTCGTCACGGGCGGCATTCACGTGCAAGGGTCTTTGGCCGGCACTCCGCTCGTTAACACCGGGATGCTGGGGCTGGGCGCCCTGCTCGCGAACCTGCTCGGCACCACGGG
>QHUE01000126.1 GCA_003221825.1 Gemmatimonadota bacterium | reverse complement strand
TCCACGTGCGCGCCCCGTCGGTCGTCTTGAACAGGAACTGGCTCGCGTAATAGAGCGCGTGCGGGTCGGCCGCCGACAGCACCAGCGGCTGCGTCCAGTCGCCGCGATCGGTCTCGCTGCCCTTTGGCGCCGAGGTGTTCGGGACCGAGAGGTTGGTCTCGAGGTCCCAGCGGCTGCCGTCGCCGCCATAGATCACGCCGGGATGCAGGGGGTCGCCGGCCGCGTAGCCGCTTTCGCCCGCGGCGCCGATCGGCTCCCAGTCGCGCTGCGAGATTTGCGCGAATTTGCCGCGCGAGCGCACCGCCACCGCGCCACTGTCCTGCTGCGCGCCGACGACCCAGTACGGGAAGCGATAGTCGACCGACGCGTGATACGTCTGCGCCGTCGGCTGGTTGAGCCACGAGCTCCAGGTCATGGCGCGCGGATCGGCGGTGCGCGCGTTGCGGGTGATGATCGCGCCCTGGTCGCTCGCGACGATCAGGATGTCGGGGTTGTCGGGCGAGACCCACGCCTGGTGGTAATCGTCGCCGCCGGGTGAGCCGCGGATCACGTCCCAGGTGGCGCCGCCGTCGCGGCTGCGGTTCACCGCCACGTTCGGCACGTACACGATGTCGGGATCGTGCGGATCGACCGCGATCTTCTCGAAATACCAGCCGCGGCCCCACAGTGCCTGGTCGGCGCCGACGCGCCGCCAGGTCGCACCGGCGTCGTCCGAGCGGAACACGCCGCCTTGTCCTGGGGGAGGCGGCGAAGGGCGGCCCGGCGCCTGCGGCGCCGGGGGCGGGGGCGGCGCACTCGGATCGGGCACGAGACAGTCGACGACGGCGTACACGCGGCGCGGATTGGACGGTGCCACGGCGATGCCGGTCCGTCCGATCCCTGCGGGGGGCAGGCCGGCCGTCAGCTGCTGCCAGGTCGACCCGCCGTCGGTGGACTTGTAGATCCCGCCACCGGGGCCGTTGGTGGGCGCGTAGACGAACCACGGCGGCCGCCGCGTATTCCACAATCCTGCGTAGACCACGCGCGAATCGGCCGGGTCGATGACGACCTCCACCGCGCCGACGTTTTCGTCCTTGTAGAGGACTTTCTGCCAGGTGCGGCCGCCGTCCTTCGAGCGGAACACACCGCGCTCGGCGTTCGCGGCATAGAGGTGACCGATCGCGGCGACGAAGACCACGTCGGGGTTCCTGGGATCCACAGCGATCTTGCCGATGTGCTGTGTGTCGTCCAGGCCGAGGTGGGTCCAGGTCCGGCCGGCGTCGGTGGATTTGTAGACGCCGTTACCGAAGCCCACGGAGTCGCGCAGGGTGGATTCGCCCGAGCCGACGTAGATCACGTTGGGCGCCGACGGCGCGACGGCGAGGGCGCCGATCGAGGCCACGGGTTGGTCATCGAAGATCGGCACCCAGGTTCTGCCGGCGTCGGTGGTTTTCCAGACGCCGCCGTTCACGTGGCCGAAGTAGAACTCGTCGGGCCGGCCGGGCACGCCGGACACGGCGGCGACGCGGCCGCCGCGGAACGGGCCGAGCATGCGCCAGTCGAGACCGATGGGAAGATCGAGGAGCCTGGAGCCAGGAGCCTGGCGGACCGGCAGATGCTTCACCCGGACTGCGGAAAGCGCGAAGCCGGCCTGAGCGAGGTTGGCGAGAAAGTCGCGGCGCGATGGCATGACTATGGCGTTACGCTGGCGAAAAAGACCTCGAGATTCGTGGGGTAGGTGCCGAACGTCTTGCCTGGGCCGGTCCACGTCATCGCGGCGCTGCCGGGGAGCGAAATGATCCCGTCGTAGTCGCCGATGAACGGCCTAAACCCGCTCGCGCAACCGGGACAGGGCACGCCGAAGGCGGACGGGTCCCAGCTCGTCTTGGTGACGCGCGTCGTGGACCACGTGCTGCCGCCGTCCGCGCTCGTGATGTAGGAGACGTCGAACAGCGTATTGCCGGTGTAGCTGCGGTCGTTGGTCATCAGGTCGAGCCGGCCGCTCCTCGGCTCGACGCTCAGCTCGACGTTGATGCGATCGCCGGACGCCGGTGCAACGATCGCCGGCGTCGACCAATTCGTGATGTCGCTGACGTTCGCGTACGTCAGAAGGATCTGGGCCTTGCCATTCACGATGTCGGTGTAGGCCACGTAGAGGCGGCCCGTGGTGGGATCGAACGCCGGCGCGGGATAGGAGCCAGGAGCCCGGAACTGGGAGCCAGAGATGTTGAAGCAGTATGGCGGATACAGGCAGACCGGGTTTTGGAATGTGGCGAACTTGAACGAATTGCTCCATGTCGCGCCGTGATCTGTCGACACGCTCACGAACATCGCGGTGCCTTTGCCGCCCTGGACCGAGTTGTCGAACGTCAGATAGGCGTACCCGGTCGCGTTGTCGACCACGACACGCGCATCCTGATCGCTGCGGACCGAGCCGCTGGAGACTTTGACCGGGAGCGCGAAGCTGTTCCCGCCGTCGCGCGAGACGGCGATGAAGATCGGCGAGTGCCCGCTGAATCCCGTAAAGTGCGCCCACGGCACGTAGATCGTTCCATCGTTCGCGACGGTGATGGACTCGTGATCGGGGAACTGCCCGTTCGAGCCGCGCGCCTTGCCTTCGCCCTGGAACGCGCTGACGAGCGTTAACGGGTGATCGGGGCCGCCGGCGGTCCAGGTGCGGCCGCCGTCGGTCGAGCGGCTGAGCCAGAGCGCGACGTTCTTTCCCTTATAGCCGAAGCAGGTGAAATAGGCGGTGCTGCCGTCGGGGCTGAACGCCACGGCCGGGTCGCCTGCGAAGTCGTATGTGCCGGTCCCAGGCACGGACGGGTCGTTGGTAAACGCGGTGATGCCCGGGATGAAGCCGCTCGGCAGCGTCGGCGTCCAGGTCTTGCCACCGTCGAAGGTCGCGTTGACACCGCAGCCGTCGTTGTAGTTCCAGTCGTTGTTGCCGGTGATCATGTTGCTTGGGTTCGCCGGATTGACCGCGAGCGGGGTCTCGTTTTGGGCGGTGGTATCACGGCTGACGTTGACCACCGAGACCGACCCCGCGCCGAGGGCGCTGAAGCCGGGTGTGCCGAGGTCATGGCTTGTGGTCGGTGCTTCGCGGCAGGCGACAAAGAGAATTACCGCGGCAAGGACAGAAGTGTGACGCATAGCGTGCTCCGGAAGGGGAATCAGAGGGCTTGAATAGACGCCGTGTTTCTGACCCTCGCAACCTTCTTAGCGCTGCGGCTCGCCAGCCAGCCGCTTGAGCGCTGCCTTGGCTTCCTCCACATACGGCTGCAGCTCGGGATCGGCGTGCCGCCACATGTCGGACACGTAGCGGAAGGCGACGATGGCCTTCTCCTTGTTGCCGAGCCGCTCGTTCACCCGGCCGCGCTCGAGCACCCACAGGACTCGGCTCGGCACCACCCATCCCAGCTGCTCCAGCTCCTGATCGACGATTACTCGAGTGCGGCGGTCCTCCCGGCGCCGTTCCAGCAACAGCACCCAGGTCAGACGCTCGGGATAGCAGGCGGAGCACAGGGAATCCGGTAGGCTGGCGAACCGCTTCAGAGCGGCCGCAGTATCGCTGCGGGCGAGCGCGAGGTAGGGACCAGTGGCGGCGGCCACATAGCGCCAGAAATCACGATCCGCAGGCTTCGGGACAGAACGTGCGAGCGCCTCTGCCCGGTGGGCCAGGTTCTGGATCGAGCCTGTGTCGCCCCGGTTCGCCCACCAGCCGAGGCCCAGAAGCCCCCAACCCTCATTGGCGGCGAGCCACCGCTCGAACACCCGGGCGGCCGAATCCGGCGGCACGGCGCCGAATCGCGCCAGCTCCGCGAAGTAGATGTGCCACCAGAATTCGTTGAGGAAACTGTCCTGATTGCCTGTGAGCAGCACACCGAAGGCCTCCCGGAGCCGCCCGCGGACGGCCAGCTCCCCTGCCGGGAGTCTCCAGCCCAAACCCGAGGTGTCCCGGAGGTGAAACCCGGCACGCGGCCTGGCGAAGAGACGGGCTACGCGCAGAGCGGTTTCAGCGGAATCGCCCCAGTTCTTGATAGCAAACCACGCGTTGTACAGTCCGTCGCCAGAGATCGTATCGAGGAGGCGCGTCACCTCTTGCGTGTTCGCTGCCGCCGGGTCGAGCAGCCGATCGACCAGCCGAAAAGCCGTTGCAGTAGATGGGCGCGGATTCCGCGCCAGCATCGCGGCGATGTAGCGGCGCGCGACGGGCGGCGCTCGCAAAGTGAGGGCCAGCTCGATTGCGTGTTGGTACACCGGGGCGAACGCGGAGTCCAGCGCGATCGCGCGCTCGAACGCCGCCAGCGTTTGCTCCGCCGTCATTGGGACCGCGTCGTCCGAGTACGCGTGGTGATATCCTGCTTCACCCAGGTGGTACCACACCTCCTGATCCTCCGGATAGCGTCGGGTCGCCTCCTGGAGCGTCAGGTACAGTTGCCGGCGGAGCGCGTACGGCGGCGTGGGCCCCGTCAGATTGAGAGCGCCCCAAAGCGAGTCGGCGGTCACGAGTAGGCTGTCGCGCGGCGCAAGACCGCGGTTGTGTGCTCCTTCGAGGAGCAAGTCTGGGGTCACCGAGGGATCGTCGCCCCACCACAGACTCAGGGAGATGCGCCGCAGCGCCAGCGTGAACCCGCTGTCGGTGGCCACAGCGCGCCGGGCGTAGACGAGCGACGAATCCCACTGGGCACGGCGGTAGAACTGCTCGCTCTTCAGAAACGCCTTGATCGCCGGAAGTGAGCGCGAGCCCAGCGAGGACAGCCGGGCGCCGCCGATCGGGCGGGTGCGCCCGAGCTCCGTGATCGCGGCGATGGTCAGCGAGTCGCTGATGCGATCCATCCGTTCCGCGGACCCTGGAATCTCGAGCTCCGCCACAGTCGCCCCGGCGCGGGCGTCGAACACCGTGGCGGTCAGCCGAACCGAGTCGGGCCCCGCGCCGACCAGGGCCCCGAACACGACCAGCCCGGCGCCGGTGCGCTGCGCCAACTCCTGGGCGGACGTTGGATCGGCCCGTCCGTTCCAGCGCCGCACGACGACGGTGGGAGAGACCGTCCGCAGGGACCCCACCCCGTCCAGGTTCCGTGAAAGGATGTCCACGAGGCCTTCGCGCCAGAGGTCGAGATGCGGCGCGAGCACGTCGAATGGGGCGACGGCGAGGAGATCGGGATCGAGCCCGCTGGGCGCGCTCGGGCGCAGGATGAGCACCGCGCCCACGCCGATCACCGCGAACACCGTGGCCACGGCTGCGAGTCGGGCTCGTCGCGACAGACGGCGCGGGCCCGGCCGTGAGTATCCCCCACCGAGGGCATCCCGAAACTCGGTAGCATGCAGCCTGGCGCCGGGGTCTTTGGCGAGGGCCTGCATGATCGTGTCGACCGCCTCTGGTGGAGTCTGGGGTCGGAGATCGGCAAGGGGTTTCGGTGTCTCGGTCAAGTGCGCGGCGATCAGGGACTGCGCGGTGGGCCCGGCGAAGGGCGGGACGCCGGCGAGCATCTCGTAGCCCACCACCGCGAGGGCATAGACATCCGCGCGGGCGTCGATGTGCCGGTCCCCCGCAGCCTGCTCGGGCGACATATACGCGGGCGTACCGATCGCCACGCCCGTGCCGGTGAGCCGGCTGCCGCTCTGCGCCTCCGCGAGCGCTCGCGCCACGCCGAAGTCCGTCAGCACCGCATGACTGCCGAGCAGCAGGATGTTTTCCGGTTTGACGTCGCGGTGAATCACCCCTTCCGCATGGGCGTAGGCGAGTGCGTCGGCGATCTCATGCAGGACCCGCACCGCGTCCGTGACGGGGAGCTTGCCTTCGCGCGTCATGCGGTGCCGTAAGGACTCGCCGGTGACGAACGGCATGACGTAGAAGAGAAGGTCGTCCCGCGCACCCGCGGTGAGGACGGGGAGGATGTTGGTGTGCTGCAGGTGGGCCGCGAGGGCGATCTCCTGCCGGAAGCGCGCCTCGCTCACTTCGCTGGTGAGTTCGGGCGGGAGCAACTTGATGACGACCTGGCGGTGCAGCGACGCCTCGGTTGCGAGGAACACGCGGCTCATCCCGCCGCCGCCGAGCTCCTTCTCGATGTGGTAGGCGTCGCCGAGGGCACTTTGTAAGCGAGCGTGGAGATCGGCCACCTGTGACTCAGCGGCGTTGGGACAGCTGCATCATAGGGGCCAGTGTCGGGCACGGCCAGAGGGCCGAGCGTCAGTACGGCATTTTCCGCCAGCCGGTGCCGCGAGAAGACGCGCGCGATGTTCGACCGCTATAAGATCATCGACGAAGCGGAACTCGCAGAGGCTGTCGCGAGGCGGGTTCGCGGGGAGCCAATGGCAAACATTCCCACTGCCATCGCCCCCCCGAGCCCGCTAAGTTCTTCTGCTGCATAATCCGGCCAGGTAGCTCAGTTGGTAGAGCAGCGGACTGAAAATCCGCGTGTCGGCAGTTCGATTCTGCCCCTGGCCACTAACAAGACTATCGCATCGCACACTTCACCGGATCACTTTCCCCCACTCCGGGAATGCGGACGCGATAGGTCCGGTCGCTCACCCCGGACCATCGCAGCTCCCACCACGCCAGTCCGCTCCGTCGCGACCGTAACCGCAGCTCCAGTGCCGGATCGTCGTCCCAGCTCACGACCGCGTGGGTCGCGTCGTCGTCGACGACCTCGACGCGCGGTCGGATGGCGACGTCACCGGTGGCCACGGGCCACTCT
>QHUE01000125.1 GCA_003221825.1 Gemmatimonadota bacterium | reverse complement strand
GGCGCTGCGGTCGAACGTGATCCCGTTGGAGCGCACTCCTGTTATGCCGGGGCCAAGGTCCTCCGCGGGTCCGATCCGAGTCTGATTGATGAGCTCGACGGGGGGAATGGTGTGCCGCGCGCACCCAGTTCCTGCCAGCGACAGCGCGAGCACGGAGACCTGCACGTTCCGTAGCATACCGACCCTCGCGGTTGACTTCTCACTTGATCGTACAGGCAGCGCGTCGACTCGCGCAAGATGCCGCGCGGTCCTACACTTCGACCTATGACCCGTTGCGGCACCATCGTTCTGGCCGGCCGGCCCAACGTCGGGAAATCGACGCTGCTCAACGCCCTTGTAGGCGAACACCTAGCGATTGTCTCGCCCAAACCCCAGTCAACCCGCCTGCCGGTCGTCGGCCTGCTCACCAAGGACGACACGCAGTACATCTTCACCGACTCGCCCGGGTTGCTCGAGCCGGAATACCGGCTGCATGAAGCGATGCGCGCCGCGGCGCTGCGCGCCATCGACGACGCGGAAGTGATCGCGTACCTGCATCCCCTGGCGGAACACCCGGCGCCCCCCCTCGCCACCGTCGCGCAGCTCACCAAACCACCGCGCGCACCGATCGTCATCGTCTACACGAAATCCGATGTCGTGGGGCCGCCCGGCCGTCCGGCCGTCCACCCGTCCGAAGTCTTCGTTTCAGCCGTCAGCGGTGAAGGCATCGACGCGTTGCTGGCCACGATTGCCAAGCAGCTGCCGGAGAGTCCCTTTCATTATGATCCCGACGAGCTGGCCACCCAGCCGATGCGCTTCTTTGCGGCGGAATTCATTCGCGAAGCGGCGTTCGAGCAGCTGCATGAAGAGCTGCCTTACAGCGTCGCGTCCGAAATCGACGAGTTCCGGGAGGGCGCCGAGCCGGTATATATTCGGGCCGTGCTCTACGTCGAACGCGACAGCCAGAAAGGGATCGTCATCGGCGAGGGCGGCCGCACCATCAAAGCCCTCGGCGCTGCGGCGCGCGCCAAGATCGAGGCGCTGCTCGGCCAGCGGGTCTTCCTGGACCTGCATGTGAAGGTGCTGCCCAAATGGCGCCGCGATGAACCATCCCTCAAGCGACTGGGGTACGCCACCTCATGAGCCTCGCCCCCGACCTGCTCGAGATTCTCGTCTGTCCCAAGTGCAAGGGACCGCTCGAGCATCGGACCAATCCCCCCCCCGAGGCGCTCGCCTGTCAGGCCTGCCGGTTGGTCTACGCGGTCGAAGATGACATCCCGATCATGCTCATCGATGAGGCGAAAAGCTTCTGAGGGTCGGTCGGACGGTCTGACGGTCGGACGGTATTTGGTCCCGATCGTCATCTTCATTCTGTCCGCCAGTCCGACCGTCCGACTGTCCAGCCAGGAGCTTCCCCTCAACGCCGGCGCGCTGTTTCTCGTGTTTCCGGTCGGGGCGCAGGCGGTGGGCATGGGACAGACGGCGACCGCCGCGGCGGGGCGGGGCGAAGCGGCGTTCTGGAATCCGGCGGGCCTTGCCACGCTCAGTGACGATGAATTCGCGCTGCACAGCGCCACACTGGTCGCCGGCCGCAGCAATGTGCTCGGTGCGTACTTTCCCTCGCGCGGAATCGGCGTGATCGGCGGGGCGGTCTACCTCGTCGACTATGGCGATCTCGATCGCACCGATCCCAACGGCAACACCATCGCGCGCATCGCACCGCGCAACTTCGAGTTCCTCGCCTCGTACGCGACCAACCTGGCGGGCTCGTTCGCCTTCGGCATCAGCTACAAGCTCGTCCAGTTCCGCGTCGACTGCAGCGGCGACTGCCGTGACTTCCCCGCCGGCACGGGAGCCACGCACGCGCTGGATCTTGGCGGACAGTTCAGCGTCGGCCCGGGCGGCCCGCTGCGCATCGGGGTGGCACTCCGCAACATCGGCTTCCGGCTGCAGGTCCAGAACCAGGCGCAGGCGGATCCGCTGCCCACGCGGCTCGCCGTCGGCGCGGTGTACGAGGTGCGACTGCGTCCCGCCACGGGACGCACGCTCGATCAAGCGTTTGATGTGAAGCTCGCCGCCGATGTCGACAGCCCCTGGGGACAAGTGGGCCAGTCGGAGACGCGCGTCGGCGTCGACGTGGGCTACCAGCGGCTCGTGCGCGTGCGGGCCGGCTACGCGTTCGTGCAGGACGGGTTGAGTGGACCGAGTGTGGGGCTGGGGATCGAGAGCGGCTCGCTCGGCGTCGATCTCGCGCGCGCGTTCCTCACGGGCTCGGATCTGCAGGCGGATAGCCCGACCTTCTTCTCCTTCCGGGTGACGTTCTAGTGAAGCGGGCGGCGTCGCTCGCCGGAATCGTGTCGGTCGTCGCCGCGAGCGTTGCCGGCGCACAGCAGCAGAAGCCGTCGCCGAACATATTCGTGCGGCCGCTTGCCTCGCTGCTGGTGCCGGGGACCGGACAGCTGCTCGCGCATCAAGATCGCGGGGCGGTCTACCTGGCGGCGGAGGTGTACCTCGTATCGCGCTTCCTGCAGCTCGATCACGAGGCGATGGCGGAAGCCCGGCGCTTTCAGGATCTCGCGTTCGATGTCGCGCGGCGGTCCTACGTCCCAATGCGGCGCGACACCATCTTCGAGTACTACGAGCAAATGGAGCGCTTCGCCGAAAGCGGCAGCTACGACACCGATCCCGGTCCGGCGTTCGTCCCGGAAGCCGACTCGCTGACCTACAACGGGGCTGTCTGGCTGCTCGCGCGGCGCACCTTCTGGGAGGATCCCAACGTCTCGCCCGATCCGACGTCGCCGCCGTATTGGCGGGCGCTGCAATTCTATCAAGCCCGTGCGGTCGGTCCCAACTACCTCTGGAGCTGGCGCAACCATTCGCTGGAGCACGAGGTGTTCCGCGACTACATCAAGCGGAGCGATACGGCGTTCCGGCGCGCACAGAATCAGATCGGTCTGCTCCTTGCCAATCACGTGCTGAGCGCGGTCGATGCACTGATTTCCGCCCGCATGAGCGCGGCCGCGGGGCGGGCGGCGGAGATGCGCACGACCGTGAGTCCTAGCCGTAGTGAGTTGCGATTCTCGTTCAGTTTCTAGCCAGTCACCTCTACCGAATGTCTCCAATGTAGAATGTTCAATGATCATTGGTCGTTGATCATTGGACATTCGAAGTTGGACATTCCACGCAGGATCCAATCATGAATGTGCTGCTGAGTCCGGAAGCGTGGCTCGGCCTCCTCACGTTGACGGTGCTGGAGATCGTGCTCGGCATCGACAACATCATCTTCATTTCGATTCTAGCGGGCAAACTCCCCACGGCCGAGCAGGGGCGCGCCCGGCGCGTCGGCCTGGCCGGCGCCATGCTCACGCGGATCGCACTGCTCGCCGCGCTCGCGTGGATCATCCGGCTGACCGCGCCGTGGTTCCACCTGCTCGGGCATCCGTTCTCCAGGCGCGATCTGATTCTCATCGCGGGAGGCCTCTTCCTCCTTGCCAAGAGCACCCGCGAAATCCACACGGGACTCGAGGGCGACGCTGGTCACGCTGCGGGAGCGGCGCGCGTGTCGCTCGCCGGCGTCGTGGGCCAGATCGTCCTGCTCGACATCGTCTTCTCGCTCGACTCCGTCATCACCGCCGTCGGGATGGCGCGCCACCTGCCGGTGATGATTGCCGCGGTGGTGCTGGCGGTCGCCGTGATGATGTTCGCCGCCGCGCCGATCAGCGGCTTCGTGCATCGCCATCCGACGGTGAAAATGCTCGCGCTCAGCTTTCTGTTGATGATCGGCGTCTCGCTCATCGCCGACGGCCTGGGTCAGCACATTGCCAAGGGATACATCTACTTCGCGATGGGCTTCTCGGTGTTCGTGGAGATGCTGAACCTGCGGATGCGCGCGCGGACGCCACCGCTGCGCTTGCGTGAGGCGTACGAGGGTTCATTTGACACGGGAGGCGACGAGGCCTAAGTTTAGGCGGTTTCTACCCTTACGAGAGGAGTAAGGTGCGGTCGCGCCAAGCCATTCTCTTCTTCTCGCCGGCTGGACGGTCCGTACCTGACTTCGTGACCGCTTGGGTCAACGGGAAGGGGCTGCCTGTCATCTCCCTTCCGCAAGCCGCAGGGGTGGAAGAGCGGGTGTTGCGGGCGCTACCGACGCTGGTCGTGATCGATGCCGACAGCGCGGGCGATGAAGGCATGCAGCTGTGCGCCCGCCTCAAGGGCGATGCCTATACGGCGATCGTACCGCTCGCCGTGGTGACGAATCGCCATGCGACGGACGCGGTGCGAAAGTGGTTCGCGGCGGGGGCGGACGAAGTGATCACCCCGCTGTTCGAGCCGGGCGAGCAGGCGGGACGGCTCGACGCCCTGGTGACCCGGGCCGAGCGCGATGTGGCGGTGAATCCCTCGACGCGTCTCCCCGGCACGACGGAGATCGAGCGGGAGATCAAGCGGCGGATGGAGCTCGGCGAGTTTTTCGCCGTCTGCTACGCCGACCTCGATCACTTCAAAGAATACAACGATCGCTACAGTTATTACGACGGCGATCGTGTGATCTACCTGCTCTCCCGGATCCTGCACGATGTTGTGCGGGGGATGCTCGGGAAGCAGGGTTTCGTCGGACACATCGGCGGCGACGACTTCATCTTCGTCCTGCCGATCGAGAGCATCGCACCGGTGTGCAGCGAAGTGCTGGACGTGTTCGACACGCTGGTGCCGTACCAGTACAACGAGCAGGACCGGCGGGCAGGCTACTATTTCGGGAAGGACCGGCGTGGCCAGCTGCACCGCGTGCCGCTGATGACGCTGTCGATCGGCGTGGTGACGAATCAGCACCGTCGATTTGCGCATCCCGCGCAGGTCAGCGAGCTGGCGACGGAAATGAAGAGCTACGCCAAGACGCAGGCGGGATCGGTGTTTGTGGTCGATCGGCGCCACGACCGGGATCACGGAGACGAAGGAAGCGGAGACAACGAGGCGTGAACGTTACGTGTCCGTCGTGCGAAACGGTGTACCGGGTGGACCCCGCCAAGGTCCCGGCCGGAGGCCTGCGCGCGCGCTGCAGCGTTTGCAGCAACGTGTTCGCCGTCAGCCCGGACGGCGCTGGTGCCGCTGCCGCACCGCCCGTCACATCCGCACCGCCGCCGGCGCCGCCAGCCGCCGCGCCCCCTCGGTTCGCTCCGCCGTCTCCGCCCGCGCCGCCCGCGCCGCCCGCGCCGCCCGCGGCACCTGCGGCGCCGCGGCCCGCGATGGCTCCGCCGGCTGCGCCGCCGATCAGCCGCCCCGCAATGCCCGCGGCACCGCCCTCGCCATTCGCCCGGCCGCCGGCTGCGCCGGCGCGGCCCGCGAGTCCGGTTGCTCCGGTGGCGCCTCGGCCAGGCGCGTTCGCAGCGCCGGCGCGGCCCGCGCCCGCATCCCCGGCGCCCCCGCCGCCCGCGCCGCCGCGTCCACCGGTCGCCGCAGCTCCCGCGGCAGGGGCGAGCACTCCGGTCAAGCGCAGCACCGGGCCGCTGCGTCCGATCAACCCGTTCATGGTCCAGGATCCCAAGCAGAAGGCGCGGCGCCTGGCGCGGGCGCTCATCTCCGACATGCTGGTTTATCATCCGGAGAAGCGGCAGCAGGGGATCCGCGACGGCACGCTGCCCCAGCTCTTCAAGGACGAGATCGAGAAGAGCTGGCAGGAGTACGTCGAGCAAGTCGGCGCCGACATGGCGCAGAGCACGCCGTTCTGGACCGAGGCTCTGAACGAGATTTTAGCCGGAGGACACAAGCTCTTCTAATGGCACTCACCGACAGATTTGCTGATTTTGATCGCCGGCTCACCGAGCTCAGGAGCTTCCTTTGACGTCGAGGGGAAGACCACGCGCCTCGCGGAGCTGGAGGCGAAGATGGCGGACGGTGCGCTCTGGGCCGACTCCGAGCGGGCCCGCGCGACGGTTGCCGAAGTCAAATCCCTGAAGGGGTGGCTCGAGCCCTACCACGCGCTGCGCAAGCGGGTGGACGAGGGCCGCGAGCTGAACGAGCTCCTCGAAGCTGAATCCCACGTCGATCTCGCATTGCAGCGCTCGCTCGAAACCGAGGCGGAGCAGATCGCCGGCCGGCTCGAGGCGCTCGAGATGCAGAACATGCTGCGGGGCCCCGACGACGCCCGCGACGCGCTGCTCACGATCCATCCCGGCGCCGGCGGCACCGAGTCGCAGGACTGGGCCGAGATGCTGGTGCGCATGTATACGCGCTGGGCGGAGCGGCATGGCTTCGTCGTGAACGTGCTCGACATCCTGCCGGGTGAAGAAGCGGGCATCAAGTCGGCCGAGATCGAGATCCGCGGGCAGTACGCCTTCGGGTTGCTCAGGGCGGAGAAGGGGGTCCACCGCCTGGTGCGGATCTCGCCTTTCGACTCGCAGTCGCGGCGCCACACCTCGTTCGCCTCGGTGTTCGTCTATCCGGAAGTGGACGACGAGATCGAAATCGAAAGAAGTGGACAAGCAGAAGACGGATATCGCGTGGGGCAACCAGATCCGCTCCTACGTCTTCCAACCGTATACGATGGTGAACGATCATCGCACGGAGCTGAAGGTGAGCGACGTGCACAAGGTCATGGACGGCGACCTGGATCCGTTCATCGAGGCGTTCCTGAAGCGCTTCGGGAATAAGGCCGCGTAATGACCGGTTTTGTCGAAGCCGCCCGGCGGGAGAAGCTCAAGGAGCTGGTGGAGCGGGGCGTCGCCCCGTTCGCCTACCGGTTCGAGCGCACCGCGACCGCCCAGCAGGCGTTGGCCGCGTTCACAGCGGACGACGATCCCACCGTGCACCGGGTCGCGGGGCGCCTGGTCGCGCTGCGGCCGCACGGCAAGACGACGTTCGCGCACCTCGAGGACCCGACGGGCAAGATCCAGCTCTACTTCAAGGGCGACGAGCTGGGCGCGGATCGCTACGGCCTCGTCGAGCTGCTCGATCTGGGTGACCATCTGGGCGTCGAGGGACGTCTCATGAAGACTCGCACGGGGGAGATCACCGTGCGCGTGGCCCAGTTCACGCTGCTCGCCAAGGCGCTCCGTCCGCTGCCGCTTGGCAAGGAAGACGCGAGCGGCGTGAAGCACGGTGAGCTGACGGATCCCGAGCTGCGCTACCGGCAGCGCTATGCCGATCTCGCCGTGCATCCCGACGTGCGCGAGGTGTTCCGGCTGCGCACCCGGATCGTACAAGGCATCCGCGCCTTCCTCGATGGCAAGGGGTATCTGGAAGTAGAGACGCCGGTGCTGCAGCCCCTCTACGGCGGCGCAACCGCGTGGCCGTTCAAGACGCATTACGAGGCGCTCGACACGACGTTCTATCTGGCGAGCCTCGTGCTCGACCTGTTCGGGGGCAGCGTGCTGGAGCGCCATGGCGCCACGCTGTCGTTCGCGCCCCCGTTCGCGCGCAAGGATTATTACGCGCTCGTGCGCGAGCATGCGGGAGTGGATCTCACGAAGGGCACCGACGCCGAGCTGCGCGAGGTTCTGAAGCGCCACAACGTGCCGCCCGCCGAGGTCGCCGCACTCAGCGGTCCCAAGCTCGTGGATGAGGTGTTCAAGACCTGTGTCGAGCCCAAGCTCGTGCAGCCGACGTTCGTGTTCGACTATCCGCTCGCGCTGTCGCCTCTCGCCAAGCCCAAGCGCGGCGATCCGGCCAAGGTCGAGCGCTGGGAGCTGTTCGTGCAGCACCGCGAGCTCGCCAACGCGTTCAGCGAGCTGAACGATCCCGACGAGCAGCGCCGCCGCTTCGAGCAGCAGGCCGCGCTCCGCGCCGCCGGGGACGCCGAGGCGCAGCAGTTGGACGAGGATTTCCTGCGGGCCCTCGAGTACGGGATGCCGCCCGCGGGCGGCGTCGGCATGGGCGTGGATCGGTTGACGATGATCCTCGCCGATCAAACGAACATTCGCGACGTCATTCTGTTTCCCATGCTGCGGCCTGAGTGATGGCGATCGCGACGGTCGTCCTGAAAGCCCTGCTGATCGGAGCGGCAGCCGCCGCCCTGTTCGTCCTCGTGACCAACTGGCCGTCGCGGCTCGATCTGCGCGTCGCGATGCGGTACCTGCGCAGCCGCCGCTCGTCGCGTCTCCTGTCGCTGATCACCGTGATCGCCGTCGGCGGCGTCACGATCGGGGTGATGGCGTTGGTGATCGTGCTCGGCGTGATGAACGGGATGCAGAACGACTTGCGCGAAAAGATCCTGGTCGTCAACCCGCACTTGCGCGTGCTGACGTACGGGGAAGGGCTCCGGCTCGACGATTGGCCCGCCGTGCTCGCCAAGGTGCGGCGTTCCCCGGGCGTCGACGCGGCGGCGCCGTTCGTGATGTCGCAGGGCCTGATCTCGGCAGGTCACGATTACGCCGAAGGCGTGATGGTGATCGGGGTCGAGGCCGACACGGGTGCGGGTGCGGTGACCAGTCTGCCGCACTACTTCACCAAGGGCGACCTGACGTTTCGGACGACGCAGCGGGACGTGGAGGGCGGCGTCGCGATCGGCACCCGGCTCTCGAGCAAGCTGTCGGCGTATCCCGGCGACATTATCACGATGGTCGCACCCGCCGGGTCGCAGTTCAATCGCAGCCTGGGCGCGTTCGTCCCCAAGTATCGCCGCTACGAGGTCACCGGCCTGTTCGAAACCGGGATGTACGATTACGACAACAGCTATGTGCTCATGCGCCGGCAGGGCGCCCAGGACTTCGCGGGGTTGGGGGGGGCGGTGACGGGCATCGAGGTGCGGCTGGCGCATCCCGAACAGGCCACCGAGGCGGGCCAGCGGATCGAAAGCATGCTCGGCTACCCCTACCGCGCGCTCGACTGGCAGCTGCAGAACCGCTCGCTGTTTTCGGCGCTCAAGCTCGAGAAGCTGGCGATGGGGCTGGTCGTCTTTCTGATCTGCGTCGTCGCGGCATTCAATGTCGTGGGAACGCTGACGATGGTGGTGCGCGACAAGACGCGGGAGATCGGCATCCTGCTCGCCATGGGAATGCAGCGCAGCCGGATCCGGCGGGTCTTCCTGATCCAGGGCGTGTTCATCGGACTCGTCGGCACGGCGCTCGGGGCGGTGCTCGGATTGGTGGTGGGCGCCGGCGTCAACAACGGCCATCTGATTCCGATCGATCCGTCGATCTACTTCATCGACCACCTGCCGGTGCTGAACAATCCGCTCGACGCGCTGGCCGTCATCGGCGCGAGCCTCGTGATCGCCACGCTGGCGCCGCTCTATCCGAGCACGCAGGCCGCCCGGCTCGATCCGGTGACGGCGATCCGCTACGAATGAATGCGCTCCTCGTAGCCAAGGCGATCCGGCGCGTCTTCGCGGGCGGCGACGGGCAGCTGCTCGAGATTCTCCGGGGTGTCGACGTCGAGGTGCGGCGCGGCGAATTCGTCGCGATCGTCGGCGCGTCCGGCGCGGGCAAGAGTACGTTCCTCCACCTGCTGGGCGCGCTCGACAGCCCCACGACAGGCGACATCTGGCTCGACGGCTCGCGCTACGCCGATCTCGATGCGCGGGGCGCCGCGGAGCTCCGGAACCGGAAGCTGGGATTTGTGTTCCAGTTTCATCATTTGCTGCGGGAGTTCTCGGCGCTGGAAAACGTCATGATGCCGTTGCTGATCGGCGGCGCGGCGCCGCGCGCGGCGCGGTCGCGCGCGGAGGAGGTGCTCGCCGAGGTGGGCCTGGCGGGACGCATGAGTCATCGGCCGGCCGAGCTCTCGGGTGGTGAGCAGCAACGCTGCGCGGTCGCGCGGGCGCTGGTGCACGATCCGAGCGTCGTGCTCGCGGACGAGCCGTCGGGCAACCTCGACCATGCGAACGCCGAGCGCCTGCATGAGATCTTCTTCCGGCTGGCGCGGGAGTACGAAACGGCGGTGGTCGTGGTCACGCACAACCGCCAGCTGGCGGGTCGGGCGGACCGGGTCCTGTTACTGGAGGACGGCCGGCTCACCACGGTGAGCTCGGTCGAGGCGATTCCCTGATGCTGTGTGATAACTGTAAGGAACGCGACGCGATCATCAACCTCACTCAGGTCGAGCACGACTCCAAGGTCACGCTCCACCTGTGCGAGCAGTGCGCCCAGCAGAAGGGCGTCGAGACCGGTGGCGCCGTGCTGAAGACGCCGCTCGGCAACTTCCTGGGGGCCGTGGTGAAGGGCGGCGGTGCCGGAGCCCTCGTGCCCGCGTCCGGCGACGGCCTGCGGTGTCCGGCGTGCGGCAGCACGCTGCGCGATTTCCGCGACTCCGGCCGCCTCGGCTGCGACCAATGCTACGTCTCCTTCGACACGCATCTGCGGGACCTGCTGCGGCGGCTGCACGGATCGAGCCAACATGTGGGCGAGCGGTACGAGACCCCGGGGTCCGCCGGCGGGGACGACGATCCGCGGAGCCGGCTGCTCGAGCTGAAGGCGCAGCTCCGGCGCGCCGTCGAGGGCGAGAACTTCGAGCTGGCGGCCGAGCTGCGCGACCGCATCCGGGTGCTCGAGTAATGGATCTCTCGCTGCTCCCCGATGGCGGGATGCGCTGGCTGGACGCGCCCGGCGCCAAGTCCACCATCGTGCTGTCCACGAGGATCCGGCTCGCGCGCAACGTGCGCGGCGTGCCGTTCAGCCAGCGCGCCAAGGACGCCGACCGGACGACAGGCCGGGTGCCGCGTTGCTGGTACAGGACCAGGTTGGCGTCATGGTGAATGAAGAGGACCACCTCCGGCTGCACGGCATGTGGTCCGGATTCGATGTGGAAGGCGCGTACGCCGCCGTCGAAGCGGTAGATGCCGAGATGGGCCGGCTCGTTCCTTTCGCCTTTCATCCTGAATTTGGCTATCTTACGTCCTGTCCCACGAATGCAGGAACCGGACTTCGGGCCAGTGTCCTTATCCATTTGCCCGGGCTTGTTTTGACCAAGGAAATCAACAAAGTTCTGCAAGGACTCTCGCAGGTAGGATTGACCTTTCGGGGCTTGTACGGGGAAGGTAGCGAGGTCGTCGGCAATTTCTTCCAGTTGTCCAACCAAACAACCTTGGGGAAGACTGAAGACGAGCTGATCGATCACCTCGGGAAAATCGTGCGGCAGGTCGTCGAGTACGAGGAACAGGCACGGGACGTGCTGTTGAGAACGGCACCCGAGGAAGTGGAAGACAAGACCTGGCGTGCCTACGGGTTGCTGAAGCATGCGCGCCAGCTGTCATTTGAAGAGACGATGAATCTGTTGAGCGGAGTGCGGTTGGGTGTCGGTCTGAATCTGCTTCCCGGGCCGGGGGTATATACGCTCAACAAGCTGCTGATTTACACTCAACCTGCGCACCTGGCGGCTATGGATGGCCGGTCGACCGGCGACCGGGAGCTGCCGACGGTGCGCGCTGCGTTTGTACGGCGCCTGCTCGAAGCGGAATCCAGCTGAACGGCGAAAGGTGAGTTCGGAAACGCGATGAACGGCTACAACTTCACGGATCGAGTTCGGAAAGTTCTGCAGATGGCCCGCGAAGAGGCGGCGCGTCTGCATCACGAGTACGTCGGCACCGAGCACATCCTGCTCGGCTTGATCCGCGAGGGCGAGGGTGTCGCCGCGGCGGTCCTGACCAATCTCAACGTCGATCTCGAAGAGATTCAGCAGAAGATCGAGGAGACGGTCAAGAAAGGCAAAGCGGCGGCCGCGGCCGGGCCCGACCTTCCGTACACATCGCGCGCCAAGAAGGTACTCGAGCTGGCGATGAGCGAGGCGCGCGAGCTCAATCACTCCTATGTCGGCACCGAGCACCTCTTGCTCGGCCTGCTGCGCGAAGAGAAGGGCATCGCCGCGCAGGTGCTGACCGACGCGGGTGTGAACCTCGAGCAGGCCCGCGCGGAAACGCTGCGGCTGCTCGGCAGCGAGATGCCGACGACGCCCGCCGGCGGCGGGACCGGCGCGCAACCGACGCCGCCGAAGAGTGAAAAGAAATCGAAGACGCCGGCGCTCGATCATTTCTGCCGTGACCTCACGCAGCTCGCCGCCGAAGGCTCGCTCGATCCGACGATCGGCCGCCAGAAGGAGATCGAGCGCGTGATGGAGATCCTGTCGCGCCGCAAGAAGAACAACCCGGTGCTGATCGGCGAGCCGGGCGTCGGCAAGACGGCGATCGTCGAAGGGCTGGCCCAGCTGATCGCGGGCGGGCAATGCCCCGACGCGCTCAAGGATCACCGCGTGCTCTCGCTCGACATGGCCGCCGTCATTGCCGGCACCAAGTACCGCGGCCAGTTCGAAGAGCGCCTGAAGGCCGTGATTAACGAGATCGCGCAGAACAAGAACATCATTCTGTTCATCGACGAGCTGCACACGCTCGTCGGTGCCGGCGCGGCCGAGGGCGCGGTCGACGCCTCCAACATGCTGAAGCCGGCGCTGGCGCGCGGCGAGCTGCAGTGCGTGGGCGCTTCGACGCTGAACGAGTACCGCAAATACATCGAGAAGGACGGGGCGCTCGAGCGGCGCTTCCAGACGGTGATCGTCGATCCGCCGACCATCGAGGAGACGATCGAGATTCTCAAGGGCCTGCGGAAGCGCTATGAGGATCACCACCGCGTCATCATTCCCGATGAGACGCTGATCGAGGCCGCGAAACTGTCGGAGCGGTACATCACCGACCGCTTCCTGCCAGACAAGGCGATCGACGTGATCGACGAAGCGGGGGCCCGCGCCCGGCTGGCGGCCCAGGTGCCGCCGCCCGAGGTGGCCGAACTGAAGGACAAGCTCGAGGGCATCAACGGCGACAAGGAAGCCGCCGTGCGCGATCAGAACTTCGAGAAGGCGGCCTCGCTGCGCGACTCCGAGCGCGAGCTGCAGGCGGAGATCCGGCGCAAACAGGAAGAGTGGGAGCGCGAGCGCCAGACCCGCCGGCCGACGATCAGCGAGGAAGGCGTTGCCTTCATCGTGTCGCGCTGGACGGGGATTCCGGTCACGCGCCTGCAGGAAGCGGAGACGGCGCGCCTGCTGCGCATGGAAGACGAGCTGCACCAGAGCGTCGTCGGCCAGAACGAAGCGATTCAGGTGATCTCGCGGGCGATCCGCCGCAGCCGGGCGGGCCTCAAGGATCCCAAGCGTCCCATCGGCTCCTTCATCTTCAGCGGCCCGACGGGCGTCGGCAAAACCGAATTGGCGCGCGCGCTGGCGCGTTTCCTCTTCGCGGATGCCCAGGCGCTGATCCGCGTCGATATGTCGGAGTACATGGAGAAGTTCTCGGTGAGCCGCCTGATCGGCGCGCCGCCAGGATACGTGGGCTACGAAGACTGCGGCACGCTCACCAAAGCCGTGCGGCGCAAGCCCTACTCGGTCGTGCTGCTCGATGAAATCGAAAAGGCGCACCCCGACGTGTTCAACATCCTGCTGCAGGTGCTCGACGAGGGGCACCTCACGGACAACTACGGCCGGCTGATCGATTTCAAGAACACCGTCGTGATCATGACGTCGAACGTGGGCGCCCGCGACGTCGTGAAGGGCAAGACGCTCGGCTTCGGGCAGCCCGATGCCAAGAACGAGTTCGACCGGATGTCGGAGAAGGTGAAGGAAGAG
>QHUE01000124.1 GCA_003221825.1 Gemmatimonadota bacterium | reverse complement strand
GGACGGGACCCTCCGGGTGTGGACGCCCGGCTGCTCGACCGGCGAGGAAGCGTACTCGGTGGCGATCCTGCTCCGAGAGCAGATTCTGCGGCAGGACTCGCGCTCGCGGGTGCAGATCTTCGCCGGGGACATCGACGACGAGGCGCTGGAGTTCGCGCGCAACGGCCGCTACGCCGAAGGCATCGCCGAGCACGTCACGCCGGAGCGCCTGGAGCGATTCTTCATCCGGCACGATCACGTGTACCAGGTCGCGAAGGAAATCCGCGAGATGTGTCTCTTTTCCGTCCACAACCTGATCAAGGACCCGCCGTTCTCCCGTCTCGACCTCGTCGTGTGCCGCAACCTGCTGATCTACCTCGAGGCCGATGTCCAGAAATACGTGAACAGTCTGTTCCACTACGCCTTGCACCCCGGCGGCTACTTGTTTCTCGGACCCTCCGAAAACCTGGTCGGGCCGCCGGAGCTGTTCCGCACCGTGGACCGCAAGCACCGCATCTTCCAGCGCGGCGCCTCCGTCACCCGCCTCATCGAGACGCTGCCCGCGGTGGTGTCCACGCGACCTCCGACCGGGCGCGCCACCGTCGCCGCGGGCACGGTCTCGGGACCGCAGGCGCTGGTGACGGCGCTCGAGCGCGTGCTGCTCGACCGGTACGCGCCCCCCTGGGTGGTGATCAACGCCCGGGCCGAGGCGCTGCATTTCTCGGCGCGTACGGGCAAGTACCTCCAGCCGGCAACAGGCGCACCGAGCGCCGACGTCATCGAAATGGCCCGTCCGGGGCTGCGCCTCGACCTGCGAACGGCGATCCACAAGGCCGTCCGAACGGGCGACACCGTCCTGCATCAGAACGTCCTCGTGGAGACGAACGGCGACGCCCAACGGATCAACCTGCTGGTGCGTCCTGTCACCGAGCTGGGGGCGGATGCCGGACTGTTCCTCGTTGTGTTCCAGGAGGTCGGCCCACCACAGAGTCGTGCCGAGGCCGCCGCGGGAGATGCGGCGGCCCCGTCGCCTGTCGACAGCGTGATCCAACAGCTCGAGAGCGAGCTCCGCACGACCAAGGATCACCTGCAGGCGACGGTCGAGGAGGTCGAGACCTCCAACGAGGAGCTGAAATCGGCCAACGAAGAGCTGCTCGCGACCAACGAGGAGCTGCAGTCGTCTAACGAAGAGCTGCAGACCTCCAAGGAGGAGCTCCAGTCGATCAACGAGGAGCTAGAGACGATCAACGCCGAGCTGAACGGCAAGGTGAGAGAGCTCGACCAGGCGAACAGCGACCTGCTGAATCTGTTTCAGGCGACCCAGATCCCGACCCTGTTCCTGGACGGCGCTCTCGGCATCAAGCGGTTTACGTCGACGGCGACGCAGGTGTTCCGCCTGATCGACAGCGACGCCGGGCGCCCGATCACTGATATCGCGCCGCGATTCACGGAAGACCTGCTGCCCGACATGAAAGAGGTGCTCCGCACCGCCACGCTGCGGGAACGTCAGGTGCATGTCGCCGACGGATCCGCCACGTACCTCGTCCGCATGCTGCCCTATCGGCGCGTAGACAACACGCTCGACGGTCTCGTCGTCACCTTCCTCGACGTCACGCAACTCGACGCCGCGCAGGAGCAGCGCGCTCGGCTGGCCGCGATCGTCGCGTCCTCGCACGATGCCATCGTGAGTCGCGCGATCGACGGCACGATCTCGAGTTGGAACGACGCGGCGGCGCGCCTGTTCGGCTACTCGGAGCGCGAGGCCGTGGGAAGGTCCTACCTCGACCTCATCATCCCGCCGGACCGCCGGATGGAGGTCGAGCAAACGGACGATGTGCTGCGGCGGGAAGGGCGGGTAGCGCCGTTCGAGTCGACACGCCTCACCAAGGATGGCGAGCGCATCGCCGTTCTGGTGGCCATCTCGCCCGTCAGGGATGCCGCGGGGCGGCTGATCGGTACATCGGCGGTGTTTCGCGACTTGACGGAGATCAACCGCGTCCGGGGCCTCCAGGACGAGGCGCGCCATAAGGACCAGTTCCTCGCCACGCTCAGCCACGAGCTCCGGGGGCCCCTCGCCGCCCTGCAGATCTGCTTCGAAGTGGTCCAAAGCCAGGGAACCGACGTCAAGCGAGGCAAAGACGCGCTCGCGATCGCGGCCCGCCAGCTCGAGCACCTCTCGGCCCTCGTGAAGGAGCTGCTCGATGCGTCCCGGATCGCGACTGGTGTGTCGTCGCTCCAGCGATCGGACCAGGACCTGGTCGAGGTCGTGCGGACGAGCGTCGAAGACCAACGCTCGTTGCTGGGCGCCGCCGGCGTCCGCTTGGACCTCAGCTTGCCCTCCACCCCGCTGTGGGTGCATTGCGACCCGCAACGCATGGGGCAAATCGTCGTCAATCTGCTCGGGAACGCCGTCAAGTTCACAGACCCTCGCGGGCTTGTGACGCTGTCCCTGCGGCGGGACGACGCGACGCATACGGCGGTGCTCAGCGTGCTGGATGACGGCTTGGGCATCGAACCCGAGATGCTCCCCCGGTTGTTCGAACCCTTCAGCCAAGCGGACACGGGCGAGGTCCGCAGCCGGGGCGGCTTGGGTCTGGGCTTGGCTTTGGTGCGCGGGCTGGTCACGGCCCACGGTGGAACTGTAGAGGCCCGCAGTGGGGGTCGCGGTCGCGGCGCCGAGTTCATCGTGCGCCTGCCGCTCCTCGACCGATCACCGGAGGCAGTGGCACCACGACCAATCGCCAGCCCTGACCGGGGCGCCCCGCATCATCGGGTCCTGGTCGTCGAAGACAGTTGGGACTTTGCCGAGAGTCTCCGCAGCATCCTGGAAGTCGCCGGCCACGAGATCGAGGTCGTCGCGGACGGTGAGGGGGCTCTGGCGAAGGCCATGAGCTTCCGCCCCGACATCGTGCTGTGCGACATTGGCCTCCCGGGCAAATTGGACGGGAATGCCGTTGCCGCCGCCATTCGTAGCGACCCGACGTACGGCGCGCCCTACCTGATCGCGCTGAGCGGGTACGGCCAGCCGTCCGACAAGGCGCGGGCCCAGGCCGCGGGGTTCGACCGCCACGTCACTAAGACCGAGCACCCGCGTGTGCTGTTAGGTATGATCGCCGACGTGCCGCCGCGCGCCTCTTAGCGCACCGCGACCCGCCGGACCAGGAGTCCGGTAGTGGAGACACGCACTTCGTATGTCGCCGGCCGGGCCGGCGTCCCCGCTGAGCTGACGAACGTCGCCGAGCCGTACTCCGCATCCACGAACGGCCGCAGCACCCAGTAGCGACGGGCCAGATCGAAGGCGTCGAAGGGCTTCTTCTGGGCGAGTGAGTACACCGTGCGCTCGAGCGTCTGCTCGTCGCCGAGGGCCTGATACCGTCCGGCGATGCGATCCAGCTCGTAAACGGTCTCGAGTCCCAGCAACGTCCCGAGGGGCCGCCACTTCAAGACGTGCGCGTCCACATACACCGCGTCGCCGGCCAGATCGAACATGTGCAGGCTGCTGTCGGGCAGCGTCACGGTGGCGCGGAACCGGTGCGGTCCGACGGGCTCCGTCTTGATCGTCGCGGCGAGCGCCTCCTGCGTGAACGCCCGGTACCCCTGAATGCCCACCGTGATGGCGCCGAGCAGCATGCTGAACGTGACCAACAACGCGGACGCGAGAAACCCCACGAACGAGCTCAGGCGGCGACGATTCCGCCACGCGGATGCCGAGAGGTACACCAGCGCGACGGCGAAGAGCGTGAACGCGACCATGACGAGTCGCAGAATGCCAGTCATTCCCTACACGTTACGCGTGCCTTGCCTCTGGCGCGAATTCCCGCGCCTCGCCACCTTCCCGGCTCACCCACCAAAGGGCCCATGAAGCGCTCCAGATTGATCACGATAGCAGTCGTCGCGGCGGTGATTGCGCTCTTCTTCTATATGTCCACGGCCCGCGCCAACCAGGAATGCAGGGTCTGCGTGGAGTTTCAGGGACGCTCCAACTGCGCCACCGCGGCGGGAGCCACGGTCGCCGAGGCCACCCAAACGGCGCACAGCACGGCGTGCGGACCGGTGGCGAGGGGCATGAACGAGACGATCGCGTGCGGTAACCGGGCTCCAGTATCCGTGCAGTGCGGCCGGCGCCGGTAGGTGGCCGATTTTTCGATCCCCCGCGTCGCCGTTCCGGCGAACTTGTTGCTGGCGGGCGGAGGCAAGCGCGAGGGCGAAGTTTACGTTATGGAGCGTGTGCCCCAGCACGTGGGCCCCGAGACGCCGCTCGATATGCTGAATCGCCCGGAACCGTTCTTTCCGTTTCGCCCCAAGAAGGGCAGTGACCGCATCTTGCTGGTCGCCAAGGCACGGACCGTGACCTTGTCGGTCCCGCGACCCCAGGGGGAGGACTCCGTGCGACTCTCCGCCGCCAAGAAAGCCACCATGGAAATCACACTGGCGGACGGGTCCATATTGAGCGGATGGGCGTCTCTCGAGCTGCCGCAGCACCATTCGCGGCTGCTCGACTATCTCAACGCCGTGGCAGCGCCGTTCTTCGCCATCGCGACGGGCGATGGGTTGCACCTCGTGAATCGCGCGCACGTCCTGTACGCGCGCCCGGAGGACTGAGGCATGCCGGCACGGCTCGATCCCTTTGTCGATGTGATGCTGCGCGAGCGCGCCGATCAGCTGTATTTGCTGCCCGACGAGCCCGTCACCCTGGTGAAAGACGGCAAGCCGCGCAAAGTCTCCAAGCAGCCGCTCACCGATCAGCACATCTACGCGCTGATGGTGGAGGTCGCCCCACCGGAAGCGGCGGACAAGATCGATCAGCAATCGGAGACGGAATTCGATTACGCGGGGGCGAACGGGCTCGTCCGGGTGAGAATCGTGCCCGAAGCAGGCCGGCTCACGGCGGTGATCTCCGCGATTCACCGAGAGTCGCAAGAGCAAACGGTCACAGCGGTTACCGAGTCAGCTGAGACGACCGCCAAGCGTCCGGCAGCACAACCTGCGCCGCCAGCCCCGAAGCCGGCTGCGCCGGTCAAACCGCCGCGGGCATCCGTGATCGCCGCCGCGCCAATGGTCGAGAGTCCTGTCGCGACACCGGGTGAGCTGCCGGGCGAGTTCGCCTCATCGCAATACGAAGCCGCCGAACAGCGGCTCGGCAAGCTGCTGCGCGCGCTGGTCCAATCGGGCAGCTCCGACCTGCACCTCCGGGTCGGCGAACCCCCGCTGTTTCGAACGCACGGCGAGATCAAGCGGCAGCCGGGAGGGGGCGCGGCGCTCAGCGTGAACGATCTCGAGCTGCTCGTGCTCTCGATCATGCCGGAGCGCAACCGCGGCGAATGGAAGGAAACCGGCGATACCGACTTCGCCTACGAGATCTCGGGGGTAGCGCGCTTCCGGGTCAACGCCGCGCGGGACCGCAAAGGGCCGGTCGCGGTGTTCCGCGTGATTCCGGCCAAAGTCGTCACGGTCGAGGAGATGGGGCTATCCGAGGAGGTGCAGAAGCTCTGCTATCTCAAGAAGGGCCTGGTGCTGATCACCGGACCCACGGGCTCGGGGAAATCCACGACGTTGTGCGCGCTGATCGATCTCATCAACCGCACGCGCACCGATCACATCATCACGATCGAAGATCCGATCGAGTTCGTGCACGAGAACAAGAAGTGCCTCATCACGCAGCGCCAGGTCCACGTCCACACCGACAGCTTCAAGTCGGCGCTGCGGGCGGCGCTGCGCGAGGATCCGGACATCGTGCTGGTGGGCGAGATGCGCGACCTCGAGACGATCGCCATCGCGATCGAGACGGCGGAGACGGGGCATCTCGTCTTCGGCACGCTGCACACCACGAACGCCTCGTCCACGGTCGACCGGATGATCGACCAGTTCCCCGCCGACCGGCAGGCGCAGATTCGCGTGATGCTCTCGGAATCGCTCAAGGGGGTGATTTCGCAGACGCTCTGCAAGAAGGTCGGGGGCGGCCGCGTGGCGGCACGCGAGATCCTGCTCACCACCCCGGCCATCTCGAACTTGATCCGGGAGGGCAAGACGTTCCAGATTCCCTCGATCATCCAGACCAGCAAAAAGCTGGGTATGCTGACGCTGAACGACGCGCTGCTCGAGCTCGTCGAGAAGAAGGCGGTCGAGCCCGACGAGGCCTACATGCGCTCGGTCGAGAAGTCCGGGCTCGCCGCGTCCCTGAAGGCCAAGGGGTTCAAGCTTACACTTATGCCGGAGGTCTGATTATGAGCCGTTTCAACCCGCTTCGCTTGATCGTTCCCACGGCCCTCGTAGTCGTGGCCGCGTGCCAGGACACGACCACGCCGCTGGCGCCGGTCGCCGCTCGCGTCACACCCAGCGCGTACGCGCCACAGCAGGTCCAACGCTGGTTTGACCTGATGGCGCGCGAGGGGCTGGCGCTGCCCGGAACCGTCCTCGCCGATTACGATGAGACGACCAACCGGGTGGTGGTCGGGGTCGAGCACGCTGCCGCCCGCGCCAACATACGCGCCCTCGCCGCGCGTCTCGGTGTGCCGGCGGAAGTGCTCGTCATCCGGGAGATGGAACCCATCCGCTTGGTCCAAACGCTCCGCGACCGGGTCGATCCGCGCATCGGCGGAATCCAGATCCACTTCGGGAATTTCCTCTGCTCGATGGGCTTCAACGCGGTGGACGGGACACAGGCATCGTTCGTCACCGCCTCGCACTGCACCAACAAGCAGGGAGGCG